>CAJJBL010000044.1 GCA_905182395.1 alpha proteobacterium SCGC AAA536-G10
GTTGCAATTGATACAGAAACAATGGGATTAAAGTTTCATAGAGATCGATTATGCATGATACAATTATCTTCAGGCGATGGAAAAGCACATTTAGTTCAAGTTTCCAAAGAAGAATTGGATAAAAAAAATAAATTTGTTAATTTAAAAAAAATTCTTTCTAATGAAAAAATAACTAAATTATTTCACTTTGCCAGATTTGATATAGCTGTTTTAGAAAATAATATTTGTAAAATAAATGGACCTGTTTACTGCACAAAAATAGCATCAAAACTTTGTAGAACTTTTGGAGCAAAACACGGATTAGCTGATTTATGCAGAGACCTTCTTTATCTTGAATTAGATAAACAAAATCAAACTTCTGATTGGGGCTCAAAAAATCTTAGTGATTCACAATTAAAATATGCAGCATCTGACGTTCTATATCTTCATAAAATTAAAGTAAAATTAGATTTAATTCTTGAAAGAGAAGACAGAAAAGATCTAGCTGAATCTTGCTTTAATTTTTTAAAAACAAGATCAAGGCTAGATTTAAATGGATTTGATGATTTAGATATTTTTTCTCATTAAAATAAATTTTATAATTAAGTATAATTTAAAAAGGATTGTTTAAACAATATGATCCCAAATATCTCTAATAAATTTATATTTGCATTCCTAGTGTTAGCCATAATTTCTAGTTTTATTATTAATAGCTTTATCTCTAAAGATATTGATATATTAAACTCTCCTCTAAAAAATCTTGAAAATAATATTAAAATCAAACAAGTTTTGAGACCAATTATTCATAAAGAAAATAAAAAAGGTGAGAAATATGTGATCATTGCTGACACTTTACAAGAGAGTCAAACTAAGGATGGAGAAGTAAAATTAGAAAATTCACTTACAACTATTAATAAAAATGGTATATTAACTGAAATAATTGCTGGCTATGCAATTATAACTAATAATTATGAAGACTTTAATCTAACAAAAAAAGTTACCATAATTAAAAAAAGTAGAGATTTTGAGCTTAAAACTAATAGTTTAATTGGTTCAATGAAAAAAGGGAATTTTTTTACAAATGATAAAGTGTTTATTGTTTCAGGAAACATCACAATACTTGGAGCTGGTATGGATTTAAAAAGAAACGGTGAGTATATAAAAATTAGAGGAAAAGCAAAATTAGTAATGCTTTTATCCAAAAACAATGAAAATTAATAAATATTTTTTTTTATTTTTAAATTTACTATTCTTTTTTTACTCCATTTCTGTGTTTGCAAAAAATGAACCTCTTCAAAAAAAAATTCCTTTAATAGTAGAGGCTGATGAATCTTTAGAATGGTTTGAAAAAGAAAAATATTATTTAGCCAAAGGAAATGTCCTTCTTTTAAAGGATGGATTGAAGTTGCTTGCAAACAAAGTGACTGCTAATTATAAAGAAGAAAAAGGAGAGAACGTTCTCAAAGTAATTGTCGCTGAAGGAGATGTGATTTTAACCAAAGGAACGAATAAGGCAACGGGCACATTTATAACATACTATGTAGATAAAAAATTAGCTTTAATGTCGGGACCTTTTCAAACATTTTTATCACCTTCCGGCTATATTGAGTCTAATAAAAAGCTAATGTTTAATGACAGTACTAATAAAGCAGAAGCAATTGGAAAAGTAAAAATAATTTTAACTAATAAAACTATAATTTATGCTGATAATATTAAAGCTAACTTCACTGGAAAAGCAAAATCCCTTAAAGATGCTATTGCTAAAGGAAATGTGATAATAGAGAATAATCAAGAAGGGAAAAAGTCTAAAGCAGACATTGGGATTTATAATTCTAGTAAAGACATTATTAAATTAAAAGGGAATGTAATAATTTTAAATCAAAATTCTAAAATCACAGGCTCTAATGGCATAACAAATATTAAAACTGGTATAAGCAAAATAACTGGAAGCCCTAATAAAAAAGAGCGTGTAAAAGGTATTTTCTTTCCAACAAATAATAAAAAAAAGGGAGGTTATGCTGAATAGTCTTGAAGAAGAGCTTTTAATTCTAAAAAAATCTTTGTCTAACTCTGATCATAATCATAGATTATCTAACATAGATAATAATAGAAATTTATTATCTAATGATAGTAATATTAATAAAGGTTTATTTATTAATTCAATATCAAAAACTTATAAAAATAGAAAAGTAGTAAATAACGTTAGTCTAAACTTGAAAAAAGGAGAAGCTGTTGGACTTCTTGGTCCTAATGGTGCAGGGAAAACTACGTGCTTTTATATAATAGCAGGCTTAATTGAACCTGATTCTGGAGAGATTTATATAGATAATGAACCTATTAATCACTTGCCTATGTATATGAGAGCAAAAAAAGGAATTGGATATTTACCACAAGAATCTTCAATTTTCAGAGGATTAACTGTTGAAGATAATATTCTATCAATATTAGAGACACATGACTATACAGTGAATGAGAAGTTCCATATTTTAGAAGACTTAATATCAGAATTTAGTATTAATACTATTAGAAAATCATTTGGCTCTACATTGTCTGGAGGAGAAAGAAGAAGAGTAGAAATTGCAAGATGTTTAGCTACTAATCCAAACTATATTCTTTTAGATGAGCCTTTAGCTGGCATTGACCCTATTGCGATTAAAGATGTTAAGAATTTAATCAATAAATTAAAATCTAAAAATATTGGCGTACTGATTACAGATCATAATGTTAGAGAAACACTTGGCATAGTTGATAAAGCATATATTTTATTTGATGGATCTGTAATGATGTCTGGTAATCCAAATGAAATCAAATCTCACAAAGGCGTAAGAGACGTTTATTTAGGTGATAGTTTCTAGAAAATATTATAAATTAATTCTTAACTTGACTGACTTATTTGATAAGTATATGAAAATTTTCTTATATTTAAATTGAGGAAAAATTAATGAATGTTAATGAGATGTTATCAGAAAATTCATTTCTTATTGGGTTGGAATCATCAAGTAAAAAACAAATCCTTGAAGAATTAAGTAAATTAGCAGGAAAAGAACTCAATATAAATTACAGAGATATTTTAGATTGCTTGATTAAAAGAGAGAAACTCGGCTCTACCGCTGTTGGCAATGGCGTTGCAATCCCGCATGCAACAGAAAAATCAATTAAACAATCAAAAGGTTTTATAGCAATATTGTCATCTGGCATAGAATTTAATGCAATAGATAACCAACCTGTAGATCTGATTTTCTTACTACTTGCTCCTGACAACAATGGATCAGAACATTTACAAGCCCTAGCCTCTGTTTCTAGATTATTAAGAAAAAAGGAATTTGTTTTAAAATTAAGAGGCTGTCAGAATACTGAAAGTGCCTTAGCCGTTATTTCTCAATTCAACCAAGACAAAGCAGCATAACTCTATCCTACCTATTAACTTGATTAATTATAGGTTTTTGATCAAAAAAATTGATAATAGATTCAATTGCTTCAGATGCAATGTTATGAAAGCATTCATCTGTCCAACATAAAGAATGCGGAGTTAAAATAACATTTTCATATGACATTAATTGGCTGTCTAAGGCTATTGGTTCTTGTGAAGTTACATCCAAACCAGCTCCAAAAATACTTTTGTTTTCGAGCGCCACTTCCAAATCTTTCTCATTAATAACTGGGCCTCTAGATAAATTAATTATATAAGCACTCTGTTTCATTTTAGAAAAAAAAGATTTGTTAATCATACCTTTAGTCTCTTCATTTAAATTACAAAGAATAACTATGAAGTCACTTTTTTGAGCCAATTCAGTTAGCTCAACTTTTAAAGCTCCATTATCATGTAACTGCGTTTTACTTAAAAAGGGATCAAATGCTATAATATTATTGAAAAATGGCTGTGATAATTTTATTGTTTCTTTACCAATACTACCTGCTCCAATAATACCTAATGTTTTTTTTGTTAATCCTTTTCCCATAAAATTTGTTCTATCATTCCATTTTCCTGACCTAACCAAGTCATTTTTTATTAATAATCTACTAGAAAGAGCAAAAATCATTGTTAAAGCAGCAACTGCTACTGGCCTTCTAACTGCATTTGGAGTATTGGTTACTATTATATTTTTTTCTTTCATTGCAGAAATATCAACTGAATCATAACCTACACCAAAACGTGATATTATCTTTAATTTACAATCTTTTCTAGCAACAGATTGAGCAGATGCGGTTGGAAGATTTAATAGTATAGCGTCAAATTTACTTGCATCTTCTGGAGTAATTTCTTGGATATTTTTATCCATCCATGATATTTCAATATCATCTCTATTTTCAAGTTTTAAAAGAGCTTCATTACCAAAACAAGGCTCATTATCTTCATTCAACAAATCACCTGAAATACCAACTTTAATTTTCAAAAAAAAACTCCTTATTTAATTAAATATTATATTAATATATCAGATATACCTTTTTTAAGAATATTCATTTCTGTTCCTACTGCAATCATATTAAAACCTAGTGCATGATATCTATTTAATTCTTCTTTACTATTTACCATAATGCCTAAACTTTTATTATTTATTTTTGCTGCTTTAACTATTTTGTTTATAGCTTCAATATATATCTTAGATGAAAAATCTCCTGGAATCCCAAGAAAATTAGTTAAATCAAAATGACCTACCCAAAGACAATCAACACCATCTAATGATGCTATTTTTTCAACATTATTTAATCCTATTTTTGATTCTATTTGAATAATATTAATAATTCTTTCATTAGCTTCTTTTATAGAAATCAATGGATTTATTACATCGTAATTATCGTGTGCAAAACCAAATCCCGCACCCCTTACGCCACTGGGTGGATATTTAGAAGAGTGAACTACCATCATTGCATCTTCTACAGTATTTACCATTGGTGTCATAATGCCAGCTGCTCCTAGATCCAAAGCGCGAGCAATATAATTATAACTTACTTGAGGAATGCGTATCAATGGGAAGATATTATTAGCATTACTAATCGCGGCTAATGTTTTAAATTGTTCTAAAGATAAACCACCATGTTCCATATCAAATATTATAAATTCACATCCTGCATTTTTTAAAATTAAGGGAATACCTGGTGTAAAAAATTCAAAAACCATAGCTCCTCGAATTTCATTTAACATAGAAACTTGGTTTTTTAGAAACATTCTTTTTTTCATAAAATACTCCCCGTATTATTAATAACTTTAATTATTATTAATTAATTTAAAAGAAAAAAATAATATTAAAATTAATACCCTAAATCTCTATTCACTATATTAGGTGGGATAATGTTCTCATTCAGACATTTGATTGCATTTGCAATCTGTTCAGCTGCAGTATTAGGATTTGTTTCTGCTGCAACATGAGGCCATAAAGTTATATTATCTAGTTTCCAGAAAGAATGATTTTTAGGTAAAGGCTCACTTCTGTATACATCTAAAATTGCATGAGCTATATGACCTGATTTACAATGTATACTTAAATCTTCTTCTATAACATGTTCTCCTCTTCCAGCATTAATAAAACAAACACCTTGTTTCATTTTTTTAAAAGTTGAACTGTTGAAAATGTCTATAGTAGAAGAAGTTAAAGGAAGCAAACATATGTGAATATCACTAGATTCAATTATTTCATTAAAACCATCTTTACCTTCAAAACATTTAACGCCATTTATTATTTTTTTTGTTCGGCTCCAACCGCTGACATCAAAGCCTAACAAAGTTAAATATTGAGCTACGACACTTCCTATAGCTCCAATTCCATATATACCAATTTTAACTGATAAAAAATTTATTTCATCTCTTGGTTTATATATATTTTCTTTTTGTTGATTATAATAACCAGAAGTATCTCTAATATAGTTTAAAACAGACAATATAACCCAATGACTCATAGACTTTGCCATATAAGGATCAACAATTCTTATCACAGGCATATTTGATGGAATTAAATTACTATTTAAAATATGATCAACCCCTTGGCCTAAAGAAATCAATCCTTTTAAACTTTTTAATTCACTTAACTTTTCCAATGGAGCTTTCCACAAAAGAGCTGTTGTAGCTTGCTTAGCTTCAGATGATAATAATGGAACAAGCTTAATAGAAGGAATAAATAGGCTTAATCTTTTTTCCCAATTTTTTTGGGTTTCTATTGAAGTCCCTTTATTAAAAAATGCTACTGTAGTCATATTTATAAATCATTTCTTTTTTTATATAAAACAATACTAGAAAAATTATTACTTTGATCTTCTAACTATCATCTCCTTATTAAAGTTTTTTTTCAAAACATTTGATTCTATTAAGGCGAAATAGATTATTTTGACAAAACTGGTGTCTTCTAAACCATATTCTTGACAGCAGGTTTTAAATAAAGGCGATGAAGATAACCCTGTGCCAAGAAGAAAATGGTGGAGCTAAACGGGTTCGAACCGATGACCTCTACACTGCCAGCGTAGCGCTCTCCCAACTGAGCTATAGCCCCATTTTAAAAGCTATTCTTTTTCTTCTTCAATAACGTCTGTACTTATAACATCATGACCATCATCATCATCTTCGTCAACAAAAGATACATCATCATCGATAACAATATCTATACCGCCATCTTCATCTTTATCTTTTGTTAATTTTATAATTTCATCATCATCAATAACTATCTCTTCTTCATCAATCTGAGGATCAACAATTTCATCAACTGCAACAGTTGCTTTAGGAGACATGCTTTTACCTTTCCTGCTTTTTAAATATGAATCAGGATCAAATTCTAAACTGCATGAAGGGCATTTAATAGGAGATTTATTAAAATCATAATACTTTAAACTACAACCTAGACAAATTCTTTTATTACCCCATTCAAGCTTTGCCATAAATTAATTCCTTTCATAATAATAATAATAATAATAATAATAATAATTGCATTAGACTTAAAACTCTTATCCTGTCAAAATATTTTTAATAATTATGTTAACTTTTATTAATTTAAATATATATTAACTCAATTATATTAAAACTATTAGGGCAATTTATAATTTATGAACTCAATTGAATCAAAAAAAAGTTTAGGCTTGTCAGGTGAAATAAAAGTACCAGGAGACAAGTCTATTTCACATAGAGCTTTAATTATTGGCTCAATGGTTAATGGTAAGATTAAAATAAAAAATTTACTAGAAAGTGAAGACGTAATAGCTACTGCTAATGCATTAAAGCAATTAGATGTGAAAATTAATAAAGTTACTCAAAATGAATGGGAAGTTTTTGGAAATGGAATTGGTTGCCTTGAAGGATCAAATCCATTATTAGATATGGGAAATTCAGGAACTGGCGTTAGATTATTGATGGGCTTAGTAGCTGGATCAGATGTTGAAGCAACTTTCACTGGCGATAAATCTCTGTCTAAAAGACCTATGGAAAGGATTATTAAACCTCTCATTATGAATGGAGCTTTTGTACACAACGAAAATAATAATACACTTCCTATAAGAATCAAAGGAAATAGAATACCATTGCCCATTAAATACCAAAGCCCTGTTGCTTCAGCACAAGTTAAATCTGCTATATTTTTAGCTGGGCTATCATCTCTAGGAAAAACTACTGTAATAGAACCTTCATTGTCTAGAGATCATACTGAAAGACTTCTTAAATATTTAGGCGCAGAAGTGATTACAAATCAACTTCCAGATTTATCTTGGGAAATAATATTGCAAGGCATGCCTGAATTAAATCCATTAGATATAAGTGTCCCTTCAGACCCATCTAGTGCGGCTTTTCCAATTGTAACGGCTATTATCACTCCAAAAAGTGAAGTGTTAGTAAAAAATGTTTGTATAAACAAATTAAGGATAGGGTTATATAAAACTCTAATTGAAATGGGTGCAAATATTAAATTTTTAAATGAAAGAGAAATTGATGGCGAAAACATAGCTGATATTAGTGCCAAATCTAGTTCACTCATAGGCATTACTGTTCCAAAATCGCGGGCTCCATCTATGATCGATGAATATCCAATTCTTGCAGTAGCTGCATCAATAGCAAACGGAGTAACTATAATGGAAGGTGTCCAAGAACTACGATACAAGGAAACAGATCGAATTAAAGCGATGGCTGAAGGCTTGTCTTCTATGGGAATACAAACACATAATACAGAAGATAGCTTGACTATATATGGAAAAGGCACATCTTCTTTAATAGAAGGAGGTGTTAACATTCATTCAATGTTAGATCATAGAATAGCAATGTCTTTCTTATGTTTAGGTCTAATAAGTAAAAAACCCATTATAGTTAATGATACGGACACTATAAGTTCATCTTTTCCTAATTTTTTTGATGAAATGAATAAAATTGGTGCAAAATTAAATTATATTTAAAAAATAAAAGTAAATAAAAATAATGATTGAAATAGCTATAGATGGAACTGCAGGATCAGGCAAAGGTACTTTAGGGAAAAACCTATCTATAAAGTATGGATATCCTCATTTAGATACTGGTTTGATGTTCAGGACAGTTGCTTATAGTCTTTTATCTATAAAAAAAAATGATTTAAAAAACTTAGAATCATTAAGTTGTGAATTTGCTAAAAGCTTAAGTTTTATTGCCATAAATGAAAAAAAATTAAGATCCGAAGAAACTGGTTTTATGGCTTCCAAAATAGCCGTTTTTCCTAAATTAAGAAATATACTTAAATTAAAACAAATAGAATTTTCAAATATAAATAAAAAAAAATACGGAGGGTGCATATTAGATGGAAGAGATATAGGAACTGTAATTTTACCAAATGCAGATTTTAAGTTTTTTATTACAGCTTCAATTGAAATTCGCGCTAAAAGAAGATTGCTAGAAAAAAATATATCATGCTTGCAAGAACAGAATGTTGAGTGTATGTTGCAATCTATAATAAAGGATATTTCTAGAAGAGACAAAGTTGACAAAAGCAGATTAATATCTCCTCTAGTTCCTGCAAAAGATGCATTTATAATTGATACAAGTATGATTGATCCTAATGAATTAATGTCAATCGTAGTTAAAGTAATTGAAGGAAGAAATTAAGCATTTGACAATATTAATGAATTTTATTGTCTTAACATATAACAACTAACCCGCTGATAGAATTTTAAATTCAAACTAGTTAAACTTAAAAGTTAATTCACTTTTAAATTCATAAGTATAGCTTTTAAAATCAGCAAAGTGCATTTTGATGCGCATTTTCTTAAAGGAGAATTATATTGTCTCAAGCTGACATAACAGTAAACGATACTACGGAAAGTTTTTTAAATTTATTAGATCAAAGCTTCCAAGAAATGACTAGCATAGAAGGTTCAGTAGTTTCTGGAACAGTCTTATCAATTGAAAAAGACATGATACTAATTGACGTAGGGCTGAAGTCAGAAGGTAGAGTTCCGCTTAGAGAATTTGTTACTGGTGATAACGATGTCGAAATTAAAGTTGGTGATATTGTAGAAGTATACATAGAAAGTCTTGAGGACATTAATGGTCAAGCTGTTTTAAGTAGAGAAAAAGCTAGAAGAGAAGAATCATGGGTTAATTTAGAAAAAGCGCATGAAATGCAAAAAAGAGTTAATGGTGTCATTTTTGGAAAAGTAAAAGGTGGTTTTACAGTAGATTTAGAAGGAGCGACAGCCTTTCTGCCTGGAAGTCAAGTTGATATTCGTCCAATTAAAGATTTAGGTTCGTTAATGGGAACTCCTCAACCTTTTCAAATATTAAAAATGGATAGAAGAAGAGGAAATATTGTCGTTTCAAGAAGAGCTGTTTTGGAAGACAGTAGAGCTGAAGCAAGATCTGAGTTAGTTTCTAATTTACAAGAAGGTCAAGTGCTTCAAGGTATAATAAAAAATATAACTGATTACGGCGCTTTTGTTGACTTAGGAGGAGTAGATGGGTTACTCCATGTAACTGACATCTCCTGGAAAAGAATTAATCATCCTTCTGAAGCTCTACAAATTGGAGAATCTGTTCAAGTTAAAGTTATAAAGTTTAACAATGAAACACAAAGAATATCTCTGGGAATAAAACAATTGTCTGAAGACCCTTGGACTCAAGTGTTTGAAAGGTTTCCAATAGGTACTAGATTGTCAGGAGTTGTAACAAATATTACTGATTATGGTTCTTTTGTGGAGCTAGAAGATGGTATTGAAGGATTAGTTCATGTTTCTGAAATGAGTTGGACAAAGAAAAATGTTCATCCTGGAAAAATAGTTTCTTCATCAGAAAAAGTTGAAGTTATAGTTCTTGATATTGATGTACCAAAAAGAAGGATTTCTTTAGGCATTAAACAATGCATAGAAAATCCATGGGAAACATTCAAAGCTAACAATAAACCTGGTGAAACAATAGAAGGCGAAGTAAGAAATATTACAGAATTTGGCTTGTTTTTAGCTCTTAGCGAAGATATTGATGGTTTGGTTCATTTATCTGACTTAAGTTGGGATGGAAACGGAGATGAATTAATAAAGACATTTATTAAAGGAAATCAAGTGAAAGCAAAAATACTTGATATTGATGTTGAAAAAGAAAGAGTTTCTCTTGGAATTAAACAATTAACTGAAGATGTTGCTTCAATAGAAATTGATAACATACGAAAAGGCACTACTGTTACATGTACTATTACAAGTATATCTGATGCAGGGTTAGACGTTACTGTAGGTGAGAATAATATTAAAGGATATATTAAAAGAAATGATCTCTCTAGAGAAAGAGCAGATCAACGAACAGATAGATATGGAGTTGGAGACAAAGTTGACGCTACCGTGACAAACTTTGATAAAAAACAAAAAAAGCTCTCGCTTTCAATAAAAGCAAAAGAAATAGAAGAAGAAAAGAAAGCATTAGCTGATTATGGATCATCTGATAGTGGAGCAAGTCTAGGTGATATATTAGGAGCCGCATTAGCAAAAAAAGATAGTAGTTCTAATTAAATATATTTAAAACTTTTAAAAAGGTGACTGAGTTGAATAAATCAGATCTAATAATAAAAATTATGAATTTAAACAGTCAAATTAATCAAAAAGAAATAGAAAAATCTGTTAATACTTTTTTTGACACAATAACAATATCTTTGACAAACTCTCAAAAAGTTGAGTTAAGGGGGTTTGGTTCATTTGGAGTAAAAAAAAGAGAAGCGAGACTTGCAAGAAACCCAAAAACAGGATCTACAGTAGCTGTTTCAGCAAAAAAAATATCATTTTTTAAAATGGGAAAAGGAATGAAAGAACAATTAAATAACTAATAACTATTAGATGCTTTTGATATTCAAAGAATAAATTTTCTTTTTTAACATATGAGTAAATTATTGGAAATAAAAATATGTGGTATTAAAGATAAAGAATCTATGAATGCAGCATTAAACAACAAAGCAAATTATGTTGGACTAGTCTTTTATAAAAAATCTCCCAGAAATATTTCAATTGAACTTTCTAAAGAATTACTGAAAAGAAGGAATTCTTACACTAAAATTGTAGTTCTTACAGTTGACCCAGATGACATTTTGATTTCAAATATTATATTTAATATACAGCCTGATTTTCTTCAACTTCATGGACAAGAGACTCCTGAAAGATGTAAAGCAATTAAAACAAAATTTAATATTTCAATAATCAAAGGAATAGGAATTACAAATAAAGAACAACTAATCTATTCAACTAAGAAATATGGAGATGTTTCAGATATATTGCTTTTAGATGCACCATCATCAACATTACCTGGTGGAAATGGTACTAAATTTAATTGGGAAGTTTTAAAAAACTATGATTATAGAAAAAAATGGATGCTTGCAGGTGGTCTTAAATTTGATAATATAAGAGAAGCAATAAAAATTACTAATGCTCCTGCAATTGATGTTTCTTCTGGGGTTGAAGTGCGTAAAGGAATCAAAGATTCTAAACTGATAGAACAATTAATCAAAAAATGTAAAAATATTTAATAGGAAAATAATGACTGAATTAAATTTTAATAGCTTAAGAACTGGCCCTGATTCTAATGGAAAGTTTGGGATTCATGGAGGTAGATTTGTAGCTGAAACTTTAATGCCACTAATATTAGAAGTTGAAAGTGAATATGAAAAAGCAATTAAAGATTATTCATTTCTTAATAAATTAGATATTTATAGAAGAGATTATATTGGGAGACCTAGTCCTTTATACTTAGCAGAAAGACTGACAGAACATTTTGGTGGTGCAAAAATTTACTTAAAAAGAGATGAATTAAATCATACAGGCGCACATAAAATCAATAATGTCATAGGACAAATATTATTAGCAAAACGAATGGGCAAAACTAAAATCATAGCAGAAACCGGTGCAGGTCAACATGGAGTAGCAACAGCAACTGCTTGTGCATTATTTGGATTTGAATGTGAGGTTTTTATGGGCGCAACCGATATAGAAAGACAGAAGCCAAATGTCCAAAAAATGCAACTTTTAGGAGCAAACATAAATCCTGTAACTTCTGGAAGAGCTACTTTAAAGGATGCAATGAATGACGCACTAAGGTTTTGGGTAGCAAATGCTAATTCGCATTTCTATATAATTGGCACTGCTGCTGGACCTCATCCATACCCTAAAATGGTCCGTGATTTTCAATCTATTATTGGAGAAGAAGCAAGAAAACAAATTTTAGAACAAGAAAACTGCCTACCTAATGCACTAGTAGCATGTATAGGTGGAGGATCTAATGCTTTAGGGTTATTTCACCCTTTTCTAGATGATAAGGACGTAGAAATTTTTGGAGTTGAAGCTGCTGGAAAAGGTTTAAATTCTAATTTCCATGCAGCATCTCTATCCGCTGGAACTCCAGGTATTTTACATGGTAATAGAACGTATTTACTTCAGGATGATGATGGTCAAATTACAGATGCTCATTCTATTTCTGCTGGATTAGATTACCCTGGCATTGGCCCTGAACACTCTTGGCTTTATGATATTGGAAGAATTAAATATCTGTCTACTACCGACATAGAAAGCTTAGAAGCCTTTGAATTATGTAGCAAACTAGAAGGTATAATACCCGCTTTAGAACCTGCACACGCTCTTCATATAACCGGTCAGCTTGCTAGCAAGAGAAAAGGACAAATAATCATTATGAATATGTGTGGTAGAGGTGACAAAGATTTATCATCAGTTCTGCCATTAATAATGAAAAATAGAGGTAAAAACTAATTATATGAACAGAATAAAAAAAACATTTGAAAATCTTAAAAAAAATAATAGAAAAGCTTTAGGTATTTTTTTAACTGCCGGTGACCCTGATATGGATACATCTTTAGAAATTTTAACAAAGCTTCCACCTAATGGAGTAGATTTTATTGAAATTGGCATGCCTTTTTCTGATCCTATGGCTGATGGGCCAACAATACAAGAATCAAGCGAAAGAGCTCTTAAATCAGGAATGACCTTAAAAAAATGTTTGTTAATTGTTAAAAAAATTAGAGAAAAAAATAATGAAATACCAATTATATTAATGGGTTATTACAATCCAATATATAAATATGGTCGTAAGCTTTTTGTTAAAACAGCTCTAGAATACGGTGTTGATGGCCTTATAGTTGTTGACCTACCTGCAGAGGAAGATGAAGAGCTATATAATTATTCAGAAAAAAATAATTTAAGTTTTATTAGACTAATTACTCCTACAACTAATCACACAAGGCTTAAACATATACTTAAAGACGCTAGTGGGTTTATTTATTATGTTTCTATTACAGGTATTACTGGAACTCAATCAGCTAAACTAAGCGAAGTATCTATAAAATTAGATAATATAAGACAATTAACTAACCTTCCAATTGTTATAGGATTTGGAATTAGGACACCTAAACAAGCATTAGATATGTCAAGTATTTCTGACGGTATTGTAGTTGGATCAGCAGTAGTAGATACAATTAAAGCATCCCTTGACAACAACCAAGCTGCAAGCAGCTCTACTGTATTTAATTGCTTAAATTTTATTTCTGAAATATCAAATAAAATGCGTCATATTTAAGCCTCAATATTTTTGTATAATAAATTTTAGAAAGAGGTATTTTAGTGAATTGGATAAAAGAAACTGTACTGCCTAGATTTAAGGCTTTTGTTAAAAGAAAAGATTCTGAAGAAACTCTTTGGATTAAATGTAATTCATGTTCACAAATGATTTTTTATAAAGAGTTTAATGAAAATAATAAAGTTTGTAAAACTTGTGGATACCATGGCCATTTATCTGCAAAAGAAAGAATAAAATTTTTATTAGATAACAATACAATAGAACCAATTCCAATTTCAAAGTTGTACGCTGATCCTCTTAACTTTAAAGATAAAAAAAAATATATTGATAGAATTAAAGATACTCAAAATAAAACAAAAATTGAAGATGCTCTTCTAGTTAGCCATGGTTATATTAATAATATTCCTGTTGTTATAGCATGCTTTGATTTTTCCTTCATGGCCGGTTCAATGGGAAGATATGTTGGAGATGGTATTATTCTGGCATCAAAAGAAGCAATAAAAAGAAATTCAGCGTTAATAATTATTCCTTCATCAGGAGGAGCACGAATGCAAGAAGGAATTTTCTCTCTTATGCAAATGCCAAGAACAGTTATAGCCGTAAATAAATTAAAAAAATCGAGGATACCATATATTGTTTTACTAGCTAATCCAACCACTGGAGGTGTAACCGCTAGTTTTGCAATGTTGGGAGACATACATATAGCCGAGCCAGGTGCTATAGTTGGATTTGCAGGCAGAAGAGTCATAGAAGAAACTGTAAAAGAAAATTTGCCTTTAGATTTTCAAACTGCTGAATACCTTCAATCTCATGGGATGATTGATATAGTTATCCCTAGATCTGAGCAAAAACAAAAAATATCTAATTTAATAAAATCGTTAACTTTTTATAAAAGTTAATTTTTTAAAATAACATATGATCTATAACATTCATTCAAAAAATAAATTAACTGAAACCTTAAATAGGATGTTTTCCTTACACCCTAAATTAATAGATTTTGATTTATCTAGATTAGAAGAATTAATGGCTAAATTTGGTAATCCAGAGAATAAATTAAGTAATGTAATACACATAGCAGGGACAAATGGAAAAGGATCTACATCTTCTTTTCTTAAAGAGATATTAGAAGCACACAACCTAACTGTAAATGTATATACATCTCCTCATTTAATAAATTTTAATGAAAGAATTCGTATTAAAGGAACCTTAATTACGGATATTCTTTTAGATGATGTTTTAACAGAAATAGAGTTTAAAAACCAAAATAATCCAATTACATTTTTTGAAATAACTACAGCAGCAGCCTTCATATCATTTTTAAGGGACCCAGCTGATTTTAATATTATTGAAACAGGTTTAGGAGGAAGATTAGATGCAACAAATATAATTAAAGAAAAGAGATTATGTTTAATTACTAAAATTGGATATGATCACCTTGAATACTTAGGTCATAAAATACAAGATATAGCTTTTGAAAAAGCTGGTATACTAAGAAAAAATACACCTTTAATAATTTCGCATCAAGATAACCAAGAAGCCTTTCATGTTATTAAAGATCAAGCTTTAAAGCTTGATATAGATATAATTGAAACAATTAATTTGCCAAAAAGCACTGTCATAGGATTAAAAGGTGATCATCAATATGAGAATGCTTCAACTGCTTTAACAGCCGCATACAATTTAATTCCTAACATCTCTAAAGAGAAGGTACAATTTGCTTTAACAAAAACTTTATGGCATGGAAGAATTGAAGAAATTAAAACTGGTAAAATTTTAAAATATAGAAATAACGTAACTATATTAGATGGAGCTCATAATATTGATGGAGCAATTGCTCTAGCTAATTTTCTAAAAAAACAACCTCATCGTAAATGGAATTTAATTATTGGAATGTTAAATAATCGAAATATAATAGAATTTATATTTAATTTAAGAGAACACATTAATATAATTTATACAATACCCATTAAGAATCAAAAATCTTCTTCTAATCCAGAAGAATTGTCATTAATCTTAAATGAAGAAGGTTTAATATCTTATCCTACAAACAGTATAGAAAAAGCTTTAATTAAATCAGACAAAGAATTACCTCTTCTTATAACTGGATCTCTTTATTTAGCTGGAGAAGTATTAAGTTTTAATGATACTAATATAACATAATAATAATTTTAAAATTATATCGTATCATTAACCCAGGCTTGTAATGCAGACTTAGGGAGTGCGCCCATTTTTTCAGATATTTTTTTACCATTTTTAAAAATCATTAACGCAGGAATACTTCGAATACTATAATTCTGAGATGTTGCAGGATTTTCATCTACGTTAATTTTTACTATTTTAAGCTTATCTTTCATTTCAACAGACATTTCTTCTAACGAAGGTCCAATAGCTTTACATGGACCACACCATTCAGCCCAAAAATCAACTAATACAGGCTTATCAGCATCTATTACGTCTACCTTAAAATCTTTATCATTAGTTTTGTTAGTTGCCATTAATTGATCTCCTTAAGTATTATGGTTAATTAAGTACTTTTTCATATTTTTTTTCTAATTCTTCTATGAAATCGTTAATTTCTTCAAGAAATAAAAGTTTTTGATCTTCACCTTTTTCTTCTAATTCTAATCTTTCTTTATCTATTTGTTGATATGCTTTTGGAATAGTATTCCATTTCTCATTATCAGTACTTAGCAATTGTTTAGCAATAATTTTATGAATTTGGTTGTAAATATCTTTTGGCAAAATCTCAGGATTTTCTTCATAAATTATTCTTTGAGAAAAATATTTATATCTTTCATCATTAAATTGGTTGGAAAGAAAAAATTTTTTATCCCAGTCTGAATTATGAAACTCAATCATTTTTGATTTATCATCATTGGAAGGAAATCCTCCCATATATAAACTATCTTCTGGCAAAACGTCAATTTGAGACTTTAATTGTTCTTTTTCTTCATTTTCTTCAAAAAGAATTCTCTGAATTTTATTTTTAAAATCGTCATTATTTTTTATTATTAATGCTCTTTCAATTAAGGTATCTAATCCTATAGCTTCATATGCTGGAATATTATGCACATAATTTTGATTCATAAGAATTGGATTTTTATTATTTTTAATTTCTCTAATAATTTTAGGTTTTAATTTCATTCTCGCTTTTAAGTCCTTCATAGACATATCTATAAAATCTATTGGATCATGAATAAGATCAAAACATTGAGGATAATTAAATTGATTTTTACATATATAAGTTACAGCGTAAGAATTAAATTTACCAAAAAAATATTCATCCATACAAACTATATTATTTTTTAAAAGGCAATTATCTACATCTAGTTTATTACTGTTACTTATCCCCGAATTCCAAACGTCTAAAGATTGGTTAGATAATATTTTTGCAATATCTATAGTAGCTAACACGTCACCCATAGCATCATGCGCGTTATGTTCAATATCATTCATATGAGTAAGCACATCTAATTTAAAAACTTTATTACCTTTTTCATTTATTCCTACATTAATAGAATTAGGATAATAAAATTTTGCACTTCTTGTCATACCAAGAACATCTGCTCTTTTATTTCCATTAAATTGTGTTGTGTATGGTTCAAGAAGTGATTTAAAAAATGTTTTTCTTAAAAACTCTTCATCAAAACTAATGGTATTAAACCCAATAAATATAGCTGGAGACCATTTTTTATAAAGCTCTTGAATTTTTTTAATTAATTCATAATGAGAAAGATTTACTTTATTTAGCATTTCAATTGACGTCTTATTTACTATTAAAGCCCCTGGCTCCGGAATTACACCTGATTTAAGCCGGCATCTTTCTTCGAATCTATCGATTTCATTGAAATCACTATCAACTAATATCGCTCCTACTTGTATTATTTGATCCCATGTATTATTTCTTCCTGTTGTTTCAAGATCATAAAACACATAATTCATAAATAAATTCCTTTAATTATAAGGTTATATTACTATTTAAAATACGTTCTTTCCAAGCATTAGAACCAAAAAAAGTAACTGTTCTGATACTTGATACTACTTCTTTTTTAGAACTATTAATTTCAATTGAAATATTTAAAGGGTCATACTTATTAATTTGTTTAATAAATTTAGGCCATTCAATAAAAATCATTTTTTTTTTATATCTTCAAAAACCCCTATTTCTTCTACTTCTTCATATTCATTAAGTCTGTAAAAGTCACAGTGCCAAATTTCATTATTATTAGAACAATATAAAGGATATGTTTGAACTAAATTAAAAGTCGGACTTGGCACTTCTTTAATACCTGTCATATTATTGATCAAAGACCTAACAAGATAAGTTTTACCTACACCTAAATTTCCATTCATGCATATTACGTCCTTAACTTTAAAAACATTAGATAATTTTTTACCTAATTTTTTCATTTCATTTTCAGATTTTATTATTATTTTTAAAAAAATATCCAAAATTAGTATCTGTAAGTATCTGACTTAAAAGGACCTTGCGCTGGAACACCAATATATTCAGCCTGTTCATTTGATAATTTAGACAAAGTCGCACCAACCTTATCAAGATGAAGTTTTGCTACCTTCTCATCTAAATGCCTAGGAAGTGTATAAACCTTATTTTCATACTCACCTGGTTTTTCCCAGATTTCAATCTGAGCTAAAACTTGATTTGTAAATGAGGCACTCATTACAAAACTTGGATGCCCTGTTCCGCAACCTAAGTTAACGAGCCTACCTTTAGCTAACATTATTATTCTTTTTCCATCTTGGAATTCAACTTCATCTACTTGTGGCTTAACTTCAGACCATTTCATATTCTGAAGAGATTCAACTTGTATCTCAGAATCAAAATGACCAATATTACACACAATAGCTCTATCCTTCATATCACGCATATGATCAACTGTAATCACATCTTTATTACCAGTAGCTGTAACAAATATATCTCCCCTTGGAGCAGCTTGCTCCATAGAACATACCTCATAGCCTTCCATCGCAGCTTGCAAGGCACAAATAGGATCAACCTCAGTTACAATAACTCTAGCTCCTCCTTGACGAAGAGAAGCAGCAGATCCCTTCCCAACATCTCCGAAACCAGCTACGACTGCAACCTTTCCAGATAACATTACATCAGTTGCACGTCTTATTCCGTCTACTAAAGATTCTCTGCAACCATAAAGATTATCAAATTTTGATTTTGTAACTGAATCATTGACGTTTATAGCTGGAAAAGGAAGGTCGTTTTTTTCTGCCATTTGATATAATCTTAAAACACCTGTAGTAGTCTCTTCAGTAACACCTTTGATTGAATTCTTTACTTTTGTAAACCATCCAGGAGATTTTTCTAATCTTGAGTAAATTTGTGCTTTAAGCGCTTCTTCTTCCTCATTATTTGGAGAAACTAATACTTTTTCACCAGCCTCTGCTTTTGCTCCAAGAATTATGTATGAAGTAGCATCACCTCCATCATCCAATATCATATTAGCTACATCTTCATCTGACCATGTGAAAATTTGATCTACATATTCCCAATATTCTTTTAATGTCTCGCCTTTTTTGGCAAACACAGGAATATTTTGTTCAGCAATTGCAGCAGCGGCATGATCCTGAGTAGAAAAAATATTACAACTTGCCCATCTAACTGAAGCGCCTAATGCAATTAAAGTTTCAATTAAAACTGCTGTTTGTATAGTCATATGCAAACAACCAGCTATTCTTGCGCCTGCTAAAGGCTTACTTTTTCCAAATAACTCCTTACAAGCAACTAATCCTGGCATTTCAGTTTCTGCAATTGAAATTTCTTTTTTTCCCCAGTCCGCTAAAGTAATGTCCATAATTTTATAATCGCTCATTTTTTTTCCTTTTAATTTTTTTTATTGATAACACTTAACATAAAAAATGCAAACTCACACTTTCAAAATAGTATAATTAAAGTAATATTTTATAGTTTTTTAAAAATTGTTTTAACTGTAGCTCCATTACATTTTTGATTACTGTCCAATCTATTAAAGGCTTCAATACTGCCTCCATGAGCTTCAATAATTTGCTTTGAAATAGATAAACCCAGACCTGAGTGATTTCCAAAAGTTTCTCCACTTGGTCTTTCAGTATAAAATCTATTGAATATTTTTTTCAATGCACCACTAGGAAATCCTGGACCATAATCTTCTACTAAAATTATGATATTTTTAAAATTACTTTGTATTCGTATATTAATTACATCATTTTTTTTTGAAAAAGACACTGCGTTTTGGATTAAATTATCAAAAACTTGAGCTATCCGATTTTCATTTCCAATAACAAAATATTCATTATTTTCTTTAAAGAATTTAATTTTACATTTAACTGTAGTTGCTCTTATTTTTATTAATGTATTAAGTAGTTGGACAAGGTTAATCTTTGTCATTTCAATTCTAGAAAGCTCAGCGTCTAATCTAGATGCTGCAGAAATATCATTTATAAGTCTATCAATTCTTTGGACATCATTTTGAATTACTTTAATTAGATTTTTTTGTTCTTTTAAATCTTTAATTTTTCCAATTGTCTCTGAAGCAGATCTTAATGATGTGATTGGATTTTTTAATTCATGCGCAACATCTGCCGTAAAATCTGAAATATAGTTTATCCTAGATTGTAATTCATTTGTCATTTTAGAAAAAGATCTTGCAAGATCACCTATTTCATCTTTCCTAATTTTAAATTCAGGTAAATTTATTGTTTTAAGAATTTTATTGTCAGCTATTTTATCTGCTTCATTCGCTAGTCTAACAATTGGAGCTGTTATTGATTTTCCTAAATAAAAACCCAAACTTAAAGTTGCAAATAATATCAAGCCAAAAGCTTTAAAAAGTTCAAATTCTAAATCCAACAATTCTTTTTCTATTTTTTCACCTGATACTGAAAGTAGAATAGCACCTCTAATCATTCTTATATTTTTAATTGGCAGAGCAACGGATAAAAATAATTTACCATTAACATCTTGTCTTAATGCTTTAGTATTTATACCTTTTAATGCGGCAATAACTTCAGGATAATCATTAAAAGAGAATTTTAGACTGTCATTAAACAATGGAAGTTGCAAAGGTCTAGAAATCCATCTAGATAATAAAGACAAAAAATTTGTGAAATATTCATTAAAGTTATACATCTTTTCTACTGATGGCAATGAACTAATCTTAACAAAAGGAGCATATTTCATGCTTGTATTAGTATCTGCAATTAAATTTCCATACATGTTAAAAAGTCTAGCTCTTATATTTGAGCCGTATTCAACTTTTGGGATTAAATTTTGCAATGCTGGACTTGAAATTTGATTTTTTTCAATTAAATTATATTGATTTTCAGCCAAAGCAAGAGCTTTTGTTAGAGTTAAACCCTGTCTTTCTAAAGCTGCAAACTCAGATTTAATAAGAATATCTTGGTATTTATTAAAATAGATAATTATTATAGGATATAATATAACTGGCAATAAGATTATAACAAGTATTCTCATTTTCAATGGAAAATAAAGATGCTTTATAAAATTATAAAAAAAATGCTTTTCAATAAGTTTCAAATCAACACTTCACTTTCAAACATCTTTATATCTATAACCAACGCCATATAAAGTTTCAATATTATCGAATTCTTTATCAAAAAATCTAAATTTTCTTCTCATTCTTTTTATATGACTATCTATTGTTCTATCATCAACATATATAGTTTCACCGTATGCTATATCAATTAATTGGTCTCTGTTTTTAACAAGTCCTGGCCTGATAGCCAAAGAATGAATGATTAAAAATTCTGTCACAGTTAGCCTAACTTCAACTTCTTTCCACATACAAAGATGACGGTCTGAATCTAAGGATAGTTGCCCTCTTTTAATCATCTTTGTAGGCTCATTGGACATTCTTAGTGAACTTCTTCTTAATACAGCTCTAATTCTTTCAACTAGAAGTTTTTGAGAAAATGGCTTTTTAATATAATCATCAGCCCCCATTCTCAGACCAATTGCTTCGTCTAATTCATCATCTTTGCTAGTCAAAAATATTACAGGCAAATCACTCGATACTCTTAATTTTTGCAAAACCTCCATGCCATCTAGTCTAGGCATTTTTATATCTAAAATTGCTATATCTGGTGAATTTCTTTGCAAAGCTATTAATCCTTTTTCACCATCTGGATATGTCTCAACTTCCCAGCCTTCAGCTCTTAAAGCTAAAGAAACAGATACTAAAATATTGCTGTCATCATCAACCAAAATTATTTTTTCACTC
>CAJJBL010000045.1 GCA_905182395.1 alpha proteobacterium SCGC AAA536-G10
GCTGTAAAATTAATAATCCAAACTTATACTAGAGAAGCAGGGGTCAGAGGTTTAGAGAGGCAATTATCTAAATTAGCTAGAAAAGTTGTTACATCAATTGAAAAAAAAGAGGTTACTTCAGTATCAATTTCTAAGAATAATTTATCTGATTTTCTTGGTGTTCCTATATATCAAAGATTAGAAATTGAAAAGTTTGATCTTGTTGGCATAACAACTGGCTTAGCCTGGACCGAAGTTGGAGGTGAACTATTATCCATAGAGGCAGTAAACGTGAAGGGTAAGGGAAAAGTTTCTGCTACTGGTAAACTTGGTGATGTAATGAAAGAATCTATTCAAGCTGCAGAATTCTTTATTCGATCAAGGGCATTATCTCTTGGAATCAACCCAGTTGATTTAGAAAAAATTGATATTCATGTTCATGTACCAGAGGGAGCTACGCCTAAAGATGGTCCTTCAGCAGGTGGGGCTATTGTAACCAGTATAGTTTCAGCTCTTACTGAAATTAAAGTGAAGAGTACTGTTGCAATGACAGGTGAAATAACTCTTCGAGGAAGAGTTCTTCCTATTGGAGGATTAAAAGAAAAGTTATTAGCAGCTAAAAGAGGTGGTATCAAGACAGTTTTAATACCAATAGATAACAAAAAAGATTTAGCTGAAATACCTGAAAATATTAAAAATGAGTTAAATATTATACCTGTAACTATGATTGATGAGATACTCTCTTATGCTTTGGTAACTAACCCTCTGGATACACCTTTTATAAAAGAAAACAATCTATCTGTTCCTAATGAAATAGTTGCAAAAGATGAAACTAATTTATCTCATTGATCAATTATTAATTGTTTTTTTAATTTATTGATTAATTCACTTTTATTTACTAGGATTATTGTTGTTAATGAGATATATCAAGCAAATATTTCTATAATCAAATTTAATTTACTAGGAGTTACGTATGAATAAAAATGAATTAGTTGCAAGTGTTTCAGAAGCATCAGGTTTATCTAAGGTAGATGCAGGTAAGGCAGTTGATGGTGTGTTTGAATCTATTACTGGAGCTTTAAAATCAGGGGGTGATGTTCGTATTGTTGGTTTTGGTACTTTTTCTGTTGCTGATCGTGCGGCGACTACAGGAAGAAATCCTAGAACTGGTGAAGCAATTCAAATTAAAGCTTCTAAACAGCCAAAATTTAAAGCTGGTAGTCCTTTAAAAGAAGCAGTTAATAGTTAAATTTTTTTTTTATGATTTTATAAAAGACAGTTTATTATTAAACTGTCTTTTTTTTTAAACA
>CAJJBL010000046.1 GCA_905182395.1 alpha proteobacterium SCGC AAA536-G10
GATCCATTTAATGTGTCTAAAATAAATACGCCAAAAATGCTAGATGATCCTTCTATTCTCTTAGAAGAATTATCTACATATAGTCTTATGGCAAATAAAAGAATTGTTTTATTAGATTTAAGTAATACCTCCTTTAATAAAAAAATAATTGATTCTATAATTTTATCAACTAAAAGTCAGACTAATGACTCTCTTTTAATTATAAAAGCAGATAATTTAGGAAGTCAAAATGAACTTGTTAAGTTTACCAATTATTCAAATCAGGGAATTTTAGTACCTTGTTATGAAGAAGAGGTTAATCAAATTAAAGCTAAACTTATTAATGTTTTAAGAGAATTTAACCTCAAATTCTCTGATAATTTTTTATTAAATTTATCTTCAAAATTTAGTAATGATTCATCTATAAATACTATGGAATTTGAAAAGCTTAGAAATTTTTTAACTAACAATGAAACAGCGAATGAAACTCAATTATTAGAATTAGTCACAGACAACTCAACTACTAGTATTAATAAAATTATTAATTATTGTGCTATTGGAGATGTCAAAAATGCATTGTTTTTCTTCAATAAGACAATAGACGCTTCTGTATCGAGTATTGTCGTAATTAGAGCATTAATAAAACATTTTAAATTAATAGAAAAGATCCAATGTGAAGTTCAAAATGGAAATCATATTGATAATATAATGAAAAATATAAAACCACCAATTTTTTTTAAAGACCGGCCAAGCATTATTTTTCAAATAAAATATTGGAATTTACAAAAGATTAATCTAATCTTGAAAAGATTTGTTGATACAGAAATTAAGAGTAAATCAGCCCTTTTTTCAGATAAATTAATAGTAGCTCAACTCATTTTGTCTACTTCTGTTATGGCTAAAAATTTAATTAAGCCTTAATTTTTTTAATTATATAATCAAATTCAGACAGATTTCCACAATTTAAACGTATTGATCCTTTTTCTTTTTTATAATCAAAATTAATTATAACATCTATACCACAAATATCTGATAACGTTTTTTCTAGTTCTATTAGATCAATCTTTTTTTCACTTATTTTTAAATTTGACTTCGATATACCCTTTTTTACTAATTTTTCTACTTCACGTGCAGATAATTTTTTATTAATAATAACTTTAATTAGTTCATCACAGTTTTCATTTCCAATTAATGGGCGCAGCTGTCCTACTGTTAATTTATTTTCATTTAATAATTTTTTAGCTAAATCAGATAAAGATAGAATTCTTATCATATTTGCTATATGTGAACGTGATTTTGCAACAGCTTGCGATACCTCTTCTTGTGTATAATTATACTTATTCATTAATGAGAGATATCCTTCAGCTTCCTCAATAGGGCTTAATTCAGATCTTTGAATATTTTCTACTAAAGCTAACTCAGGAATTTTTTTTTCTTCTATATCATCTCTTATAATCGCAGGAATTGTATGAATTTTAGCTAATTGAGATGCTCTCCATCTTCTTTCTCCAGCTATTAGAAAATACTCTTTTGGGTTTTCTTTTTTTGTTTTTAGAACTATTGGTTGAATAATACCTTGCTTCTTTATTGATTTAGCTAAACTCTCAATATCATTTTTGTCAAATATTTTTCTTGGTTGCCAAGGACCCGGATAAATCAATTCAACTGGTATCATTTTATAATTACTAATGTTATTATTTTCTATGAAGTTTGAATTTACCTTGTTTTCATTTCCTAATAGACTTGAAAGACCTCTTCCTAGTCCTTTACTTTTTATATTATTTTTTTTTTCCATTATAAATCTTTCTCTTGATTAATAATTTCACCTGCAAGTGCGGCATATGCTTGTGAACCAGGACAGTTTATATCGTACATTAATACAGGCTGTCCAAAACTTGGTGCTTCAGATACTCTTACATTTCTTGGGATAATAGTTTTGAATACTTTATCTTTAAAATGTTCTTTTACATCATTTGAAACCATTTCAGAAATTTTGTTTCTTGAATCATACATTGTTAAAAGAATACCTTGTAATTTTATATCTTTGTTAAAGTTATTTTGAACTAAATCTAAAGTTTTAAGTAATTGTGTTAAGCCCTCAAGGGCATAAAATTCTGTTTGTAACGGTATTATTAGTCTTTTAACAGCGCAAAGAGCATTTAAAGTCAACAAACCTAATGAAGGGGGACAATCTATTAATATATAATCATATATGTCCACTACATCTTCTATTAAATTTTTTAAAACATACTCTCTGTCTTCTAAATTTACTAACTCTTGTTCAATTGCTGAAAGATCTGGTGATGTAGGTATTATTGATAGATTGGGGATAATAGTTTTTTTTATTGCATCTTCTATATTTGTTTTACCACACATGATGGAATATAAATCTTTGTCTCTTTCAGAGTATTTTATTCCAAAACCTGTACTTGCATTACCTTGAGGATCCGCATCAATTATTAATGTTTTTCTGTCACATGCAGCCATTGCCGTTGCTAAGTTAACCACAGTTGTCGTCTTGCCCACTCCACCTTTTTGATTAGCCACAGCTATTATTTTATTTAAAATTTTATTCATTTTTAATCTTTAACACAAATTAATATTTTTTATATATAAAACCTTACCAAA
>CAJJBL010000047.1 GCA_905182395.1 alpha proteobacterium SCGC AAA536-G10
TCAGAAATTCAAAAAATATTTCCTAAATTAATTATTGTTTCAGAAGAATTTGAAAAATCACAAGAACAATTTAATAACGACAATATTTTTTGGCTTATAGATCCCATAGACGGTACTAAAGAATTTATTAATGGATCACCTAATTTTACAGTAAACTTTGCTTTAATTAAAGATCAAACACCTTTTTTTGGTTTAATTGCTCAACCGTATACAGGAACTATTTGGTTTAACTTTAATAAAAAAGCATGGAAATTAGAAAAAAATCAAAATTTAGATCATGCAAAAAACATTCATTGTTCTGATGTGAACCTAAAAAAGTTAACTATTATAGCTAGCTTAAATCATAGAAATAAAGATTTAGATAATTGGATAGACTTAGTAAAACCTGCTAACCAAAAAAGTTTCGGTTCCAGTATAAAATTTTGTGTTTTAGCAGAAGGAAAAGCAGACTTATATCCTCGTAACACTCCAACTATGGAATGGGACATAGCGGCTGGACACAGTATTCTAAAAGCAGCGGGAGGGAATATTGTATCTGAATCCGGAATGCAAATCCAATATGGAAAAGCATACTTTAGAAATAAAAATTTTTTAGCTTATGGGAAAATAAACAGTAGATTGCCTTCTTACTTTTTAACTGGATTAAATGAATTTGACAAAAATAAATATAAACAAGATATAAACTTTGCGGTTACAGCTATTAAAAATAATAAATTAGTAGTTTTTCCTACAGAGACAGTTTATGGACTTGGTGCGATAGGCAATAATAAAACAGCTATTAAATCAATTTATGCTGCTAAAAATCGCCCTTCTAATAATCCTTTAATTGCTCATACTTTTAATAAACAAGAAGCTGAAAAAATTGTTGATTTTACACAAACTGCTCATTTATTAGCAAATCAGTTTTGGCCAGGCCCACTTACAATAATATTACAAGTTAAAAAAACTGCTCTATCATATCTTTTATCTCAAGGAAGCAGCACACTAGCTGTTAGGGTTCCTTCTCATCCTATCGCTTTAGATATACTAGAAAAAGTTAAAATTCCCATTCTTGCTCCTAGTGCAAACAAATCAGGCGGAGTAAGTCCGACTTCAGCAATTCATGCAAAAAATGACTTTGGACCTAATTATCAAGGTAAAGATTGGGAACTAGAAAAAATTTTAGATTATGGAGATTGTGAAGTTGGAATAGAATCTTCTGTTGTTGATTGCAGAGGAGAAAACCCAATTATATTGAGACATGGGACAATAACAAAAAACATGATATCTAATGCAACTAATACTAAAGTATTAACTTTAAATAAAACCAGAAAGCTTATATCACCAGGCCTATTGCAAAGCCATTATTCACCTAATGCAGAAGTTTTTTTAAATCAAAAAAAAATAATCCCTAATAGTGGATTGTTAGCTTTTGGGAAAGTTCCAAAAATATTGCAGAAATATGAAAACTTGTTTAATTTAAGTTCTAATGGAAATTTAATTCAAGCAGGAGAACTTTTATATTCAGGATTAAGATTTCTAGATGCTACTGGAATACAAAAAATTCAAGTTATGCCTATACCTAAAACAGGCATTGGAATTGCTATAAATGATCGTTTAAAAAGAGCATCACATAAAGATTAAAACAATATTTAAATAGGCAAAAAATGAACAGCATTAATATAGAAAATAATCTTAAAAGCTTACAACTTCAATATCCACCTATTTTTAATAAAATGGATCATGAAAAATATGTAAATGATTGGAGAGAACAATATGTTGGAAAGACCTACGCTGTATTGAGACCATCTAATACAGAAGAAGTATCCAATATATTAAAATTTGCATCTGAAAATAATATAACAATTGTACCGCAAGGTGGGAATACTGGATTATGTGGTGGGGCTACACCAGACAAATCAGGTAATTCTATAATAATTTCATTAGAAAAAATGAATAAAATTCGTTCATTTAACAAACAAGCAAAAACAATCACAGTTGATGCAGGCGTTATATTGTCTTCAATTCATGAAAAAGTTGAACAAGAAGATTTATTCTTCCCACTAAGTCTAGGTGCGAAAGGTTCATGTATGATTGGAGGAAATTTATCAACTAATGCGGGAGGGGTTAACGTTTTAAAATATGGTAATTCCAGAGAATTATGTCTTGGATTAGAAGTGGTTTTACCTGATGGGAAAATAATGAACCTTCTTACTGAATTGAAAAAAGATAATACTGGTTATGACCTAAAAAATCTATTTATTGGCGCTGAAGGTACTCTAGGGATTATTACCAGGGCAACCTTTAAGCTTTTTCCTTTACCAAAGAAAATAACTACTTTTTTTGTTGAAGCTAGTACAATATTTAACGCTTTAAAATTATTAAATGTTTTACAATTAGAGTTTCCAGGCTCCATTGAATCTTTTGAAATAATGCCAAATACCTTTTGGGTTGTTGCTAAGAATAACATCGACAATATAGTGATGCCTCTAGAAAAAATACCTGAAATGGGCGTATTAGTTGATATTTCAAGTTATTCTAACATAGATATTAGACAGAACGATAAAGGAGAAATTCCTATCATAAATAAGATTGAAAATATCTTAGCTGAATGTCTGGAAAATAATTTAATATCCGATGCAACAATATGTAGTAATGAGGCACAAAGTAAAGCTTTATGGTCAATAAGAGAAGCTGGAGCAGAATCAGAAAAAAAAGAGCTTAAAAAATCTAATTTAATAAAGTGTTTAAAACATGATATTTCGTTACCTTTAGAATCAATTGAATCTTTCCATGAAGAAGCTCAAAAAATGATAAATAATTTTTTACCAAACCTGAAAACAATTTTTTTTGGCCATTTAGGAGATGGGAATCTTCACTATAATGTTTTTGGTAATGGCTCTCTTCCTGATGGATTTAACGGTAAAAGTATAGAATTAACAGAGAAACTATATGAAATTGTTCATAAGTATAACGGATCGTTCTCTGCAGAACATGGAATTGGTCAATTAAAAAAAGAAAGTTTAAAAAAACACAAAAATAATGTTGCCTATTCTTTAATGCAAACAATTAAAAATCAAATAGATCCAAAAGGAATAATGAACCCAGGAAAAATTTTATAAATTACAACTGTTCTTAATTGTAAAATATCTATAAATTATTCTTATAGTTCTAAAAATAATATGGCAGGGAAAAAATGAGGTTTTTACAATTATTTTCTATTTTTATATTTTTAACTCTAGGAAATGCCACGGCTCAAGAAAAGATTTCTAATTCATCTAAAGACATCACTTTTACAAGTGATAATTTAGAAGTGGATGAGAAAAATAATATAATGATAGCTACTGGCAATGTTATAATCATTAATAAAAACCGAAAGCTCACTGCAAAAAAAGTTACCTATAATCAAAATACAGATGAAGCTATTGCTATCGGAGATGTGGTTATAACTGAAGAAGATGGTTCTTTTTTTGAAACTAATAAAGCAACTCTAACTAATGAATTTAAATCAATAGTGGCAATACCTTTATATGGAAAATTGGCTGATAAATCGTCAATAAAAGCTAAAAATTTTAAACGTAATGATAAAGGAGAAAGCTTCTTTGATGAAGGAGTTTATACAGCTTGTAATTGTAATATAAAAGAAGGCGAAACACCAATTTGGCAATTACAATCAAACAACATAAAACATGATCCAATTAGTAAAACTATTTATCATAAACATGTGAAGATGAAAATATTTTCTATTCCTATATATTATCTCCCTTATATAAGCCATCCTGACTGGACAGTAAAAAGAAGAACTGGACTTTTAACTCCTGTATACGGCTATTCAACGCGAAATAGATTTCATGCAAAAATCCCTTATTATTATGCGCCTGAAAATGACCCTACATGGGATATGACCTTAACATCTCACCAATTTGGTAAAACTGGGCACGCTGACAACTTGAATTTCCGTAA
>CAJJBL010000048.1 GCA_905182395.1 alpha proteobacterium SCGC AAA536-G10
TAATTTCAGATGGAGTAGCTTCAGCCTCATAATTATAAATATAAATTCATGAATATTGATTTTCTTTGAACACAAAATTTTCTTTTAACTCCTTTACAAATTGGTCTGATTAATTAAACAAAAAAAACAGTCATAAAGACTGCTTTTTAAATATTTGTCTAAATAAACTTATAAACCAGTTTGAGAAACCAATTTAGTAGTCATGTATGCGTCTAATCCCTCTGGACCACCTTCTGATCCGTAACCAGAATCTTTTACACCACCAAATGGAGTATCAACTAAACCTAAACCATGATGATTAATAGAAACTTGACCACTTTCTATTGCTGCACCTAAATGCTGAGCCGTTTTAGCAGAATTAGTATATGCATATGCTGCAAGACCATAATTAAGACGGTTAGCTTCTTCTACCACTTCATCTATACTGCTAAAAGAGTTTATTGGAGCTAATGGTCCAAATGGCTCTTCATTCATTATTCTTGAATCTTTGCTAACATCTGTCATAACAGTTGGTTCAAAAAAATAACCTTTATTACCTTTTCTTTTACCTCCAGTTAAAATCTTTGCTCCTTTTTCAACTGCATCAGCAACAAATCCTTCTATTGCTGTTAATCGTCTATCATGAGCTAATGGTCCCATATTGATACCTTCATCAAGTCCGTTACCTACATTCAAACTTTCTGCACTTTTGACAAACCCTTCTACGAATTGATCATATACTGATTCATGAACTAAAAACCTTGTTGGAGAGATACAAACCTGACCAGCATTTCTAAATTTATTTGCACTTAAAATTTTAACTGCAACATTTACATCTGCATCTGCACAAACAATAGCAGGAGAATGACCTCCAAGCTCCATTGTTGCTCTTTTCATATGCGTTCCTGCTAGTGAAGCTAATTGTTTACCAACCGCAGTAGATCCTGTAAAAGTAACTTTTCTAACTATTGGATGTGAAATTAAATACTCAGAAATTTCTGCAGGAATTCCAAAAACAAGATTTATTGAACCTTTAGGCATACCAGCTTCATTAAAAGCCTTAATTAATTCAGCAACACTTGCAGGAGTTTCTTCAGGTCCCTTTATAATTACAGTACATCCTGCAGCAAAAGCTGCGGCTACTTTTTTAACAACTTGATTAAGTGGAAAATTCCAAGGCGTAAAAGCTGCTACAACTCCAACTGGCTCTTTGAATACAAACTGATAAACGCCTTGAGCCCTTGCTGGTATAATTCTTCCATACGCTCTTCTTCCTTCTTCAGCATACCAATCAATTGAATCAGCTGCACCTAAAGTCTCTCCTTTAGCTTCTGCTAGAGGTTTGCCTTGCTCTAAAGTCATAAGGCCTGCAATAAGACCTACTCTACTACGAATGATTTCAGCCGCTTTACGGAGTATCTTTGATCGGTCATAAGCAGAAACATTCTTCCAATCTTTAAATGCGGTATCTGCAGCATTCAAGGCTATATCTAGATCATCTTTTCTTGCATGCGCAAGTTTTCCTATAATTTCTTCAGTGGCTGGATTAATGATTTCGAGAGTTTCTTTAGATAAAGAATCCCTCCATTCACCATTGAGAAAAAGCTGTGTATTTGGATATTCTTGTAACATTTATTAATCCCCTAAAGTTAGTTTATAATACATAAAATTTACAGTTAACTAGTTATTTCTTCACTTTTCTTTAACGCTATTGGAAAGGCTTGTTCAAATAATTTTATATCTTCATCTAATCCAGCAGTAACTCTTATACATCTATTTTGTGGATATGAATATGGCATTCTAACAAAGATACCTTGAAGTAACAAATTATCTAAAACTCTTTTTGCAAAATTAACGTCTTTGCAACAATCTATAGCAATAAAATTAGTATGTGAAGGAAGAACTAAACAATTATTATTAACAGCAATTTCAGCTATTTTTTCAAGAGATGACCTTACTCTAAGAACCACATTATTAATAAATTCAAAGTCCTCTAATGAAGCTAAAGCTCCCACTTGTGAAATCCTTGACATTCCAAAATGATTTCTTATTTTTTCAAAATTTAAAATCAATTCTTTAGATCCTATTCCATAACCAACTCTAGCGCCAGCCATTCCATATGCTTTAGAAAACGTCCTCATCCTAATGACATTTTCAGTATTTATTGAAATTTCTGGGATTAATTCCAAAGAAAGAAAATCTGCATAAGCTTCATCCAAACATAACAAAGTTTCTTTAGGTAAATTATCAATTAGTTTTTTTATAGAAAGAGTTGAATTAATGGTACCCATAGGGTTGTTTGGATTAGACACATATATTATTTTTGCAGATGTTTCTTTTGCTTTTGATAATAATTTTTCTAAATCTTCGGTATCATTTTTAAAAGGAACTTTGTGAAGAACACCACCAAATCCTTCAACATGGTAATTAAAAGTTGGATAAGCTCCATCTGTTGTTACTACATTATCCCCTTTTTCAATAAGCATCCTTACTAGATATCCTAATAAACCATCAATTCCCTCACCTACGATTATATTATCAAAGTTTACTTTATGCTTATTAGCTAAAGCTATCTTTAAATCATGATTTTCTGGGTCAGCATATTTCCAAGTATGAATTATTTCTTTTTCCATTGCTGATGTAGCTTTTAAAGAAGGGCCAAAAACACTTTCATTAGCTCCTATTCGTGCATTAAAAATCTTTTGCATACTTCTTTCTTGAGCTTCAGGTCCAACAAACGGGACTGAAGATGGAAGTTTATCTACTACTCTAGTGTATCTAATATTCAAAATATCTCCTCCATAATTTGAAAAAACAATTAATTAACATATTTAATCTTTATTAGCCAAAATAAAAAAAGCAGAAATTATTGAAATAGAAGACATGATTATCAAAGCTAATAAACACACATAGAAATCTTCGGCTCCACCAAAATAAATAATTAAAAAACCAGCTAACCCTCCAAGGCCAACTTGAAATGCTCCCATCAATCCACTCGCAGCTCCTTTGTTAAGCTTAGAAGAATTTATTGCACCTGTCATACTGTTAGCAACAGTAAAGCCATTTGAGCACCCGAATAAAACACATATAAGCGATAATGAAAGTGGCCCATAGATACCTAAATAAGTATTTAAAAACATAAGAAAAACAGTGAATAATGAAAAAATAGTGCCAATTAAACACATTTTTTCTAATCCAATTTTTGATCCAAACTTTCCATTTATTATATTTCCAACAATATAGCCCATTGAAGTCAAAGAAAACCACATTCCAAACTCAGAAACGCTTACACCTTGTCTTGAAAATTCATATGGCATAAATCCATTCATTGCAAAAAACATAGATGTCTGCATTGCTGTTGTTATTGTAAACAATCTAAATAAAGAATTTTTTATAAGATTTTTATAGACTTGGAACATATTTAAAAAACTTATAGTCTCTGCTTTGTTAATCAATGTTTCTTCAAGCACCCAAAGCATAAATATTATCAATATAAAGCTTATAGATCCTAAAGCAGCTAAGTTATAACGCCAGCCAAAAAATTCTGCTAAAAGACCTCCAAATATAAAACATAAAATTGGTATTATTGCCATTACAGCAGTAATTTTTGACATTTGTTTTGCTGCTTCTGTTCTTTCAAAACAATCACTAACAACGGTTCTTCCTACCGATAAACAGGCAGCAGCTCCAAAACCTTGAATACATCTCAAGAGCAATAAAAATTCAATACTATTAGAAAAACATGCAACAAAGGCTGAGGAAGAATATATGAAGGCACCTAATAACAAAATCGGCTTTCTACCATATCTATCTGAAAAAGGACCTGCAATTATTTGACCTATGGCTAGGAATAAAAAATAAAGTGTGAGTACTAACTGCGTATCTGAGAAAGATATATTTAATTCATCTTTTATAAGAGTTAATGCTGGGGATATTATAGTCATTCCTATTACTGGAATTGCTACTATAACAGCCAATAAATTAATATTAGGCTTAATCAATTTAGCCGCCAATCTATGTTTTTAAATTATAAAAAGTATTATTTTTGACTAATTGGTTACTTCATGGACCTCAATTACGTTTCCATCTGGATCGTAAAAGAAAATTTGTTTCCATCCAGCTACAGCTGTCTCTCCCCAATCAGAGTATTTTATTTTTAATTTATCTAGATGTTTTTTAAAAGCATTCAAATCATCTGTTCTATAGGCAATATGTCCTTTTTCAAGAGGATTTATACTATGCCCAGTATTAAAGCACACATCTAGATCTTTTTCTGCTAAATGTGTTTGAATTTTCCCATCCGAAACAAAAGCTACATCTCCAGAGTAACCTTTGTTCTTTTCTAAAATGGGTAATCCTTCTGTTTCAGTTTGTAAATTCATCACTTTTAGATAAAATTCATTCATTTTATCAACTTTATCTGAAGACAAATTGATATGATGTAACTGAAGTTTCATTTATTTATTCCTTACTTATTAAAACTATAAATTTAATTATTAAACTTAATATAAACAATAATTTAATAACATTATATGATAATTAACAAGTTAAAAATTATGCAAAATAAATATATATATTTTATAATAAAATTATTAAAATAAACTAACTTCATTAATAATTATTGGAATAACTAAATATTTTAGAAAGGAGTAATTATTCAGATATTAAACATTTAACCAACCATTATATTATAATGGCGAGAGTGACGAGACTCGAACTCGCGACCTTCGGCGTGACAGGCCGACGCTCTAACCAACTGAGCTACACCCCCTTATTACTTTAGAATATACTTGATAAAGGTTGGAAAAGCTTTGGTCAAGAAAAGAATATAAATTAAGTTCTTAAATTAATAAATTGCTTAACATGTATCAAGCTAGTTAATTTTTCTTATGTGTGACTTTAAAAAAAAGAACCTTGATGAAAACAAAAACTCAAATAACCCTGCGAATAACATAGTGCTGATAAGTGTATTAGTAAAAAAAGGTATAGCTAGAATGTAACAATTAATTAAACCTTGAAAATCATGAGTATAAAAAGAACTTGTTAGCCATACTCCAAAATTAGAAGTTATAAAGAAAATTAAAGCGCCCGTTAAAGAAAGTAATATCCTACTTACTCTTCCTTTTGCTAATAGTGACAACAACCCAACTAGAGCTAAACCACTCCAAGTCCATATTAATAAACTATGGAATCCTATAAAATAATCAGTTATTGCAAAACCCAAAATACAAAAAGGTAGTGACCATATTCCAAAAAAAATCGGTAAATAGAGACTTAAAGCAATAACAGGTGTAAAGTTTGGAGGATGAGGGATTACTCTAAAAAATAGAATAACCCCAATCGAAAAAGTTAAAAGCAATAAATTGAGTAAGATTTTTTTATTAAACATATTTATTTTATAAAACTAAAATATAATTAAAACAAGAAAAAATCATTAATTTATATTATTTACAAGCTCAAAATTTAGCCTCTAACTCTAACCCAAACGTTCTTCCAGCTTGTGGATAAACGTATGCCCCAGCAGCACCTTTAATAAGGTTTGTATAATATTTTTCATTTAAAATATTATTGACATATGTATTTAAAGTAAAATTTTTAAAATTATAAGAAAGGTTCAAATCAGTTAACTGATACGATTTTGATTTAGGTAAAATGTAACTATCGTCATTTCCAGATCTGGTTTTACCGAAATATTTATAAGCCAGACTACCTGTAGTTTTTTTATTGAAATCATATAAAAAAGATAAGTTAGCCCTCCAATTTGGAACATAAGGGGTTTGATTGCCTTTAAAGGTTCCTTTTGTAACATAGGAGTGCATGTAAGTGCTATTTGAAGTAAACTTCAACTGTTTTGTTAAATCTCTTCCATATTCCAATTCAACCCCTTCATGAATTGAAGGATCATAATTTTCGTTGGCAAAAGTTGTCGGATTATAAAAAATTTGGTTTTTTATTAATGATCTAAATACTGATACTTTATAAGCCTCATTAATAGCATTATATTCATATCCAAATTCTAAATCGTGTGAAAACTGATGTTTTAAATCATTAACGCTTGCTGAGGGCCCTACAGATATAATTTCATCTAGTCTAGGTGATCTGTATGAACGAGAAACATGTCCAAATACCTTACTATCTTTTTTTAAATTATAATCAGTTCCAAATGACCAAGCAAATTTATCTTCTTTATTAGATAAAACATTTACTCTTGATGATAAGAGATTGTCAACGTCTATGCTATAATGATGAGATCGAAATCCAATTTCATAATTCAAACCATTAATTTTTTTATCTTCCATATTTAAGATTAATGATGGTTCTATTATAGTTTGATTAGCTTTATTAATATATTGCACGTAATTCCAGTTATTTGCATCTACTTTGTAATAGGAATCAAATAAATCAAGTCCAAACTTAGTAGTTATATTATTATTTAAAAGCTGAAGTTTATCATTAAATTTAGAATTTAAATGAATAGTATTTAAAGTAGTATCACTTTTGTAAAGAATACCACCACTTAACAATGAAGAAAATTGATCTTTTTTATCCATCTTTATATTTGAAGATAATTTTCTATTATTATTCAATTTAAGTTCTGTTCCAAAATTAAATGACATTACTTTTTCATTTCCAAAATCTGATGGGAAACGTGTATATTTAGGTTTGTTATAAAAATCAGTTAGTAAGATACTACCTGGAAGTCTAGTTTGCTCATCAGAAAATTTAAAACCTGCAAATAATCTAGAATTATCATCCTTAAAGTTTGTAATATCAAAACTCAAAGAGCTGTAATCATAATCACTATTATCCCTATAACCATCAGTACTTAAGTCAGTTAAAGAAAAGTCAACAACAAAGTCTTTCGCTTTTTTAGTAGAAGATATTGTTTGTTTTTTAGTATTAAATGACTTGAAAGAAGTTTTAACATTAAAAGAATCTTCTAAATATAATGGATCTTTAGTTATGATATTGACTGCACCTCCAACCGCACCGTCTCCAAATAAAACGCTGGCACTTCCACCTTTAATTATTTCAATTTTATGAATATTTTCTAATGGTATTCTTGATAGATTTGCACCTGCAATAGTCATGTCAGAAATCCTAATGCCATTAACTAATACTAAAATATTTCTTGTGGCTTGTTCACCAAAACCACGCATTCTGACAGAAGATTTAACATCAACATCTGAATATAAATTTTCAAAATTAATACCAGAAAATTTTGATAATAATTTGCCTAATGGCATATAAGAGTTTTCTTTAATAGTTTTAGAACTAATGATAGTTGTAGAACTTCCAACTACATTTTGATTAATTATAGTTGGATGTATTGTTATTCTTAAAGGTTTTTGGTTATCCGAAAAAGATGGAGATATGGATAAAGAAATTAAAAGAAATAATAAAAAAAGCGCACGTGTAGTCATAAATGCCTCCAGCAAAAAAATAAATGAGAATGATTTCTCAAATAAGTTAGTCGCTAGACGATATCTAACACGTGCCATCCTCTAACCCGGAAGCTGACAAAGCGACAATCTATGGCAGGTCTCCTGGCTTGTGCCTCAATGTTTGAGCTACCTTCCCAAATTAAATTAATTCAGTGGTATACTAGCTCTTACTAAGCACTTACAGTTGCGGGAACAGCTTTGGAATACAATTCTTTATGAATTACCAAATTCCCTTTTAAGCTTGAATAAAAATTCAAAGCACCATAAACAAACTCTTAGTACTTTAATTTGAAAGTTAAAAGCAAGTATAATTATAAAAAAAAATTTTTTGAAATATATTTATCTCGAAATAATAAAAAAGTTTTAAATATCATGGAACTAACAATTTTAGGAAACGGATACACAAGTAAGTATTTATCTGAAAAGGCATTAGAAAAAGGATTTTTAGTAACTATTATTTCCAGAAATATAAAAGAATCAAATTCACAAATTAAATATGTAAATTTTTTTGATGATAATAAGGTTTCAAAAATCCTTCAAAAGGAATGTATTATTTCTACTATTCCCCCAGATAAAGACGGATTAGACCCAGTAGTTGCACGTTACGGAAAATCAATTGCATTAAATAAAAATAAGATAAACTACTTATCAGCTACATCAGTATATCCAAATGGAACGGTTTACGAAGACACTGAGCCAAACCCTAATAATCATCGAGGACAAATTAGACTAAATGCTGAAAAGTCATGGATTAACGCAAATATAGAAACAGTCTTATATAGAGTTACAGGTATTTATGGGCCTAGTAGAAACCCAATTGAACGTTATCTTAATAATAACAATAAGATAATAGTAAAAGAAAACTATTTACCTAATAGAATTCATGTTGAGGATTTAGCTGAAATTATAATAAATTTTATAATTAGTAATCATAAAGATAAAATTATAAATATTAGTGACCAAAATCTTATTAGTAATCTAGA
>CAJJBL010000049.1 GCA_905182395.1 alpha proteobacterium SCGC AAA536-G10
AAAAAAATTATCTGAAATAATTGGAATAAAAATTGAAGTTTTAAGATTTGATGCTAAATCAAAGGTTAGCCAAAATAAAGAAAAGATAGATTTTGATGCTGTTCAAAAAAAAATGTTTGAAAGAAATAAAAATTCAATATCTTCAGTTATGAAAAAAATAAAATAAATTAATTGATTAAAGGGAAACATAAAAATGTATTTGGCTGAGTACTTGTCAAAGTTTTGTGAAGAAAAAGATATTAGATTTATAATTAAGAATTTAAGTCAAGCCGCTATTAAAATATCTAAGGTTATTAGATCTGTTGATAATGCAGTCAATGTAAATAACAAATCTGAAACTAAAAATATTGATGGTGACATTCAAAAACCATTAGACATTTTGTCTGATGAGATATTATTAGAGTTTTTAAAGAAATCTCCTGCTAGTGCCTATGCTTCGGAAGAACAAGAAGGTTTTGTGGATTTTAAAAATAATAACGAATATATAGTTTTTGCTGACCCTCTTGATGGGTCTAGTAACATCGATGTAAATGTATCAATAGGAACAATATTTTCTGTTATGCCTAGAAACGATTTATCTCTTGAAAAAGCTTTTCTTCAAAAAGGAATGAATCAAAAATCATCAGGTTTTTTTGTTTATGGACCGCAAACAACTTTATTTTTAACAGTTGGAAAAGGTACGGCTTTATTTTGTTTAGATGAAGAAAGAAATGAGTTTATAATAGTTAACGAACAAATAAAAATTCCAATTTCAACAAATGAATTTGCTATTAATGCTTCTTATTCTAGATTCTGGGATATAAAAACTTCTAACTATATTGAAAATTGTCAGCAAGGTATAGATGGTCCAAGAGGTAAAGATTTTGGAATGAGGTGGGTAGGATCATTAGTAGCTGACGCTAGTAGGATATTTAATAGAGGTGGAATATTTTTATATCCAGCAGATTCAAGAGTTAAATATAAAGAGGGAAGATTACGTCTAACATATGAAGCAAATCCAATAGCAATGTTAATTAGAGAGGCTAATGGTAAGGCAACTAATGGTTTAGATGATATTTTAAATATAGAAGTTAAGTCGATACATCAAAGATCATCTTTGATTTTTGGATCTTCAGAAGAAGTAGAAGAATATATAAAATCTTCTAAAAAGGTATAATTTTTAAAAACTTTTATGTAATTCTATTTATATAAGTGTTAAAGATTATTAATAGTTAATAATTTTATTAGTAGCGTTTCTTGAAGGAGAAACTTTAATGCAAGGCCAAGTTGAATCTAAAAGAGATATATCATTATTAATGGCTGATGCTATTAGGTTTTTAGCTGCAGATGCTGTTCAAGCCGCTAACTCTGGTCACCCGGGGATGCCAATGGGAATGGCAGATGTTGCGACTGTTTTATTTAGTAAGTTTATTAATGTTTTGCCAGATAATTCAGATTGGCCTGATAGAGATAGATTTGTTTTGTCTGCTGGGCATGGGTCTATGTTGCTTTATGCAATTCACTATTTATTAGGCTATAAAGATATGCCTATAGAAAGTATTAAAAACTTTCGTCAATTGAATTCTAATACAGCTGGTCACCCAGAATTTGGCCATGCAAAAGGAATAGAAACTACAACTGGACCACTTGGTCAAGGGTTGGCTACTGCTGTAGGAATGGCTTTAGCTGAAAGGTTACTTGCTTCAAGGTTTGGATCAAATTTAGTCGATCATTATACTTATGTTATTGTAGGCGATGGTTGCCTCCAAGAAGGAATAAGTCATGAGGCAATAGAGTTTTCTGGTCATTTAAAATTATCTAAATTAATAGTGCTATGGGACGATAACAATATATCTATTGATGGTTCAACAGATTTATCAAACTCATCTAATCAAGTTTTAAGATTTAAGGCAGCAGGTTGGCATACACAAGTTATAGATGGTCATGATCATAAAAAAATTGAAGAAGCTTTAAATAACGCTAAAAAGTCTAGAAAACCATCTATTATAGCTTGTAAAACTACAATTGGGTTTGGATCTCCAAATTTAGCAGGAACATCAAAGACACATGGAGCGCCTTTAGGGGAGGACGAGATTAACGCCACTAGATTAGCATTAGGTTGGTTAAGTAATGCCTTTGAAATTCCAGAAAATATTTTGGATGCCTGGAGAAGTACAACTAACAGATCTCAAAAAATATATAATGATTGGAAAATAAAATTAGATAAAAGCCCAAAAAAGAAAAGATTTCAAACTTTTTTAGATGGTAATATTCCTAACGGTTATGAAAGAAAATTTTTATCATTCGTAAAACAAATGAAAGAAGAAAAACCTAAATTAGCTACTAGGCAATCAAGCCAAAAAACTCTAGAAGTAATAAATCAAATTATTCCTAATACTATTGGAGGATCAGCAGATTTGACTGGATCAAATCTTACTAAAACCAGTGGTATGAAAACTATATTGCCTAGAAAATTTTCTGGTAACTATTTACATTATGGGATTAGAGAGCATGCTATGGGCTCTATAATGAATGGTATAGCATTACATAAAGGTTTTATTCCTTATGGAGGAACGTTTTTAGTTTTTAGTGACTATATGCGTGCTTCAATTAGATTGTCTGCTTTAATGTCACAAAGAATAATTTATGTTCTAACCCATGATTCAATTGGTCTAGGAGAGGATGGTCCAACACATCAGCCTGTAGAACATTTGGCAATATTGAGATCTACACCCAATTTAAATGTTATAAGGCCTGCTGATATAGTTGAAACAGCTGAAGCCTGGGATGTGGCGCTAAGGACTAATGGACCAACAGTTTTAGCTTTATCTAGGCAAGGTTTAAAAGCATTTCGTTCAGAGAAAACTAGCGATAATAAAGTTGCTAAAGGTGGTTATATTTTAAATGATATTTCATCAAGTAGAGATTTAACATTAATTGCAACTGGCTCAGAAGTTGAAATAGCCATGGCATCTGCTGATATACTTAATGCTGAGGGATTAAAAGTTGCTGTAGTAACACTACCATGTTGGGAATTATTTGAGCAGCAAGACGAAAAATATAAATCAGAGGTTTTAGGAAATGCTCCTCGTATAGCTATTGAGGCTGGATGTGAAATGGGCTGGAGTAAGTATACAGGAGATAAAGGTGTATTTATTGGAATGAATGGGTTCGGAGCATCTGGGCCTGCACCAGAGCTTTATAAGCATTTTGGCATTACTACTGAAAAAGTAGTTAAAAAGGCCAGAGAAATAATCCAATAATCAAATTTAAATATAGATGTTCAGAGTATTGTTCTTTTAATGAGTATTTCAATCAAAAATATTATTAATCAAAACGTTAAAGGCAAATCTGTTCTTTTAAGAGCAGATTTAAATATTCCTATCTTTGGAGGAGAAATTACTGATACATCAAGGATAAAAAGATTAATCCCAACTATAGAATTTCTTAAAAATTCTGGTGCTAAAGTTATAATACTTAGCCATTTAGGAAGGCCTGACGGAGAGTTTAATGAAGCATATTCTCTTAAACCTTTGTTAAATAAATTATCCGAAGCATTAAATATTGAAGTTAAATTTGTTGAATCTTGTATAGGAAGTCTTGCTATTAAAGCCAAAGAATTACTAAAGCCTGGAGAGATTTTATTATTAGAAAATGTAAGGTTCCATAAAGGTGAAACAAAAAATGATATAGAATTTGCAGAAGAATTATCTAAGAAATGTGACATGTTTGTTAACGACGCTTTTTCCTGTTCTCATAGAGCGCATTCAAGTCTGCACGCCATAACAAAGTTTTTGCCTTCATATTCTGGTATTTTGTTGAATGAAGAAGTAACGGCTTTAGAATCAGTTCTTAACTCTCCATCTAGGCCTATTGCAGCTTTGGTTGGAGGGGCAAAAATATCAACAAAAATCAATATCATAGAATATCTAATTACTAAAATGGATTACATTATAATCGGTGGAGGAATGGCAAACACGTTTCTAGTTGCTAATGGGTTTTCTGTAGGTAAAAGTCTTTATGAAAAAGATTCAGTTACTTTGGCTAAATCAATTTTAGAAAAAAGTAAAAAATATAATTGCGAAATAATTTTACCAATTGATCTAGTGGTTGCTAACAAATTTGAAGCAAATACTGATACTCAAATAGTCCCTTTTGAAATGATTCCATCTGATATGATGGCTTTAGATGTAGGACCAAAAAGTATTAATAAAATGAATGATATATTAACAAATGTAAAAACATTATTGTGGAATGGACCGCTTGGAGCATTTGAGATAGAACCTTTTGGTAATGGAACTTTTTCTCTAGCGAAATTAGCTTCACAGCTTACCGAGGAAAACAAATTAATCACTGTTGCAGGTGGAGGAGATACAGCATTTGCTTTAAATAAGGCAGGTGTAGCTGAAAAGTTTACATATATTTCTTCAGCAGGTGGAGCTTTTCTTGAATGGCTAGAAGGTATTGAGTTGCCAGCTATATCAGTATTAAGTAATAATTAAAATTTAACTATAATTATAACAATAACGAGAGGAAGTGAAATGGCAGTTAGAGTTTCTATTAATGGCTTTGGTCGAATTGGGAGAAATATATTAAGAGCAATAATTGAGTCCGGAAGAGATGATATTATCGTTGTTGGAATTAATGACTTAGGTCCAGTTGAAACTAATGCCCATTTATTAAGATATGATACTGTTCATGGTCGCTTCCCTTCAAAAGTAGAAGTAAATGGTGATTCCATTGATGTAGGAAAAGGGCCTATAAAAGTTACGGCTATAAGAGATCCAAAAGAATTGCCATGGAAAGAACTTGATGTTGATGTAGCAATGGAATGTACTGGGATTTTTGCAACGCGCGATAAAGCTGCTCAGCATTTAGATGCAGGTGCAAGAAGAGTTCTTGTTTCTGCCCCTGCAACTGGAGCTGATCTAACTGTAGTTTATGGTGTAAATCATGAACAATTAACTAACAAACATTTAGTTGTGTCAAATGCATCATGTACTACAAATTGTTTGGCACCTATTGCAATGGTAATTAATAATGAAATTGGAATTAAACAAGGATTTATGACAACTATTCATTCATATACAGGTGATCAACCAACATTAGATACAATGCACACTGACATGTATCGAGCAAGAGCAGCAGCAGGTAATATGATCCCAACTTCAACTGGTGCGGCTAAAGCAGTAGGATTAGTTTTGCCAGAATTAAATGGTAAACTTGATGGTGTTTCTATGCGTGTTCCTACGCAAAATGTATCTGTAGTAGATTTTAAATTTAATGCATCTAGGAATACTTCTGTAGAGGAAATTAATGAATTAATTAAAAAAGCTTCTCTAGGAAAATTACAAAATATTCTTGGGTTTACTTATGAGCCTCTAGTATCAAGCGATTTTAATCATGATTCACATTCTTCAATTTTTCATATGGATCAGACAAAGGTCATGGATGGATCTTTTGTACGTGTTCTTAGTTGGTATGATAATGAGTGGGGTTTTTCTAATAGAATGTCAGATACAGCTGTTGCTATAAGTAAAACTATCTAAAACTTCTAATATTATATTAGTTTTGCAAAGGTATTAATTAAATGAAAAAATTGTTAATAGCACCTTCAATACTGTCAGCTAATTTTGGTTTTTTAGCTGAAGAAGTTAAATCGATTGATAATGCTGGAGCAGATTGGATACATTTAGATGTTATGGATGGACATTTTGTTCCGAACTTAACATTTGGGCCTCCGGTTATAAAGTCAATAAGATCGGTGTCTCAAAAGCCATTTGATGCACATTTAATGGTATCAAATCCAGATGATCTTCTTGAAGAATATGTTAATGCTGGTGTTAACATGATTACAGTTCATAAAGAAGTAACTCTGCATTTAGATCGAACACTAACCCGTATTCGTGAGTTAGGCTGTAAAGCAGGTGTTTCCATAAATCCAGGAACATCAATTTCAGGTTTTGAATTTTTATTAGAAAAAATAGACTTAATACTTGTAATGAGTGTAAATCCTGGATTTGGAGGTCAATCTTTTATTAATTCATCAATTGAAAAAATTAAAAGTATAAGCGAACTTGTCGGTGACAGACCGATTAATATTCAAGTTGATGGAGGTATAAACGATAGTATAGCGCCTAAGGTAATAAAAGCAGGAGCTAATGTTTTGGTTTCTGGATCAGCTATATTTAAGGGAGGAAATTTAAAAAGCTATAAACAAAATATAAATTCACTCCGTTCTTCATTATAATATAAAATTATGATATCAAATTCTTATGCAATTATATTTGATTTAGATGGCACTTTAGTTCACTCAATTCCAGATATGCATATTGCTATAAATAAAACATTAAATGAATATCATCTTCAAAATATATCAGAAGAGAAACTAAAAACTTTTGTAGGTGAAGGTATGTTATCTCTTTCAAAAAAAGTAGTAGATTTTTGTGGAGGAGATAATAAATTATATGATAAAATTTATAATGGCTATAGAAAGAACTATGCTGATCAACCTTATAAACTTAGTTCTTTGATGCCAGGAGTAATCACTGCTCTTGATTTTTTTTATGACAATAACTTTCCAATGGGTATATGTACAAATAAAAGACAGTTAGTTACGGAAAAATTAATTAAGCTAATGAATTTAGAAAAATATTTTAGTGTGATAATTGGTGCAAGAGATGATATTCCTTTAAAGCCAAAACCAGATATGGTGTGCTTAGCAATAAAAGAATTCAACCTAGTTAATAAGTCATTCTTTATGGTTGGAGATACATCTAATGACATTGATGCAGCTAAATCCGCTAATATTAAGTCAATAGCAATTAAAGGTGGCTATACAGAAGTCGATGTAGAGAAACTAGGAGCTGATTTTACATTTGATGGTATGAAAGATATAATTGATTTTTTTAAAAACAAATCAGACTAAATTGGATCCCAGCTAAAAACATCGCCACTTCTTTCATTAGGGGTCATTGATGTTTTAAAAGCAGGGTAAGCTCTTTCAGCAATTTCTTGAGGTGTCCATCCTTTATCAGAATGAACGCTTTTTATTGGTCTGCTTTGATTATATATAAAAAGTTCATTCAAACGAGCGCTAAAAATTTGCCCGGTTACATCTTTTGCTGCACCTGAAGCCAAAAAAACAGCCAATGGAGCATTGGTTTCTGGGGTCATTTTTTTTAGTCTTTCCACTCTTTCTTTTTCTGCATCAGTGTTAGCTGGAATAGAGCTCGTCATTCTACTCCATGCAAATGGAGCTATACAATTTGATCTCACATTAAATCTACTCATATCTAATGATATTGATTTTGATAATCCTGCTATCCCTAGTTTGGCTGCTGAATAATTAGCTTGACCAAAATTTCCAATTAAACCAGAAGTGCTTGTCATATGAACATACGCTCCAGAACTTTGTTCACGAAAATAAGGTGCAGCTGCACGGCTTACGTAAAATCCACCATTTAAATGAACATTTATAACATCTTCCCAGTCAGAAGGATCCATTTTATGAAATATAGTGTCTCTCAAGATACCAGCATTATTTATTACAATATCTATTTTGCCAAAGGTATCTAAAGCTTTTTGTATAATTAATTGAGCACTTTTCCATGATGAAACACTATCGTTACTAATGACGGCTTTTCCACCTTTTTGAGTAATTAATCCACACGTTTCTTCTGCAGGAGAATCTGAGCCTCCACCACCAGTTAATGAAACGCCTATATCATTTACTACAACTGATGCTCCTTCTGCGGCAAGAGCAAGAGCTATTTCACGGCCAATCCCTCCTCCTCCACCAGTTACAATTGCTACCTTGTTTTCAAGCTCTAAGTTAATAGTCATTTAAAATATGCCCTTTTAATTTTTTATTACAAAATATATTTAATAAGTTAACTATATTATAATTTAAATTTAAAACAAGTAAGTATTTTTGACTTATTCTATTCCTCTCACTTTCGCCACATTATAATCCTTCTTCTTCGTCGAATAACGAGTTCTAAAGTCTGTGTCGATTGGATATTTACTTATATTCACCTACTTGTTAAATTATTAAATATCAACTCGTTTTGGGTGGAATCACCTTTGAAATATTTTACTTCAACTTAGGGGAGTAATTATAACTTAGGTCGTAAGTTAACCTTAGTTAAGTAAACTAAAGTTGGTAGATTTTTTGGGTATTACCTTTCCTAAAATTATTCTTATAAGAATAATTCATATAACAATTAAGTTAATTAAAACGAGTTAAATCTTTCTCAATTTTTGGTGCAAATCTATCACTTGTTTCATATAGTATTGATGATGGCTGTACTTTATGCATTAGTTGGAAAAACCTTGCAGTTGGTTCTTCTCCATATCCATAATATTTTGCACTCTTTCCAGTTGTATATATTATTTGTAATTCTTCTTTTGTGTATTGTTCATCTGTTATGTCTATTATGGCCTGTGTTTCTTTATCTTTTACCCAGTAATGGGTTTCATTGTTTTCATATTTTCCGTTGTTTGCGCTAAGTAAATCTGTATCCATAAAATAAAGAAAAACAAAAGTTGCAGGCACACATAGTCCAAAATATTTTCTTTTCCATCTGGGATAATCTGGTGGAAAATCTTTTCTAAAACCATTACTAATTAAATCATCAGTAAGATTTTTTTTAATATCTTGTATTAATTTATCTATATTTTCTGGTGTGTATTCAAGACGTTTATATTGCAAAACTTCAAATCTATTTTTATTACCTTTAGTACGATATATACAATCGTTACTATCTAATTTGTAAATGAATTTATTATGATTAGACATGATATCACCTTTTATTAATATTATTATTATAAGAATAATATTTCAATTATATAATTTTTTATTTAAAATATTATAGATAGAATTTTACCCATTATTTAATCATTTGATTGATATGAAAATCAATATGTCATATAGATAAAAAGTAATGTGGGGGTGTAGCTCATCTGGATAGAGCGCCAGATTCCTAATTTGGAGGCAACAGGTTCGAGTCCTGTCACTCTCACCACATTACAACCACTATTCCTTTTCATATAACGAGTTCTAAAGTCTGTTTATAAATTAGTGTGTATTATTGAAATTGAATGTTACTTAAGTAAACTAACTTTTGAACGTTCTATGCTAAAGAATGATTAAAAATCAAAATTAATACCGTAATAGACAGTATCTTTATCAATTTTAAAATATGATAAAGAATTACTTTTATAAATAATTTCATTATCAAAATTAGATGGATTTATTTGTATAGACTGTCCATTACTAAAACTATAAATTAATTTATTTTTAGACTTTAATTTTAAAGAACTTTTATAAGAATTGTTTGTATTTATACTATTTGTGCATTTATTTATTGAATTATCACAAACTGAGGTTATTTTTTTATTTTTATCTGAATTACCAAAAGAAAATAATGATTTAATATAATTATTAATTTTATCATCATATCCGTAATGATTAAATAATTTTTCAGCAGATTTACTTAACTCATCTGCTTTTAACACAGATGTATTAACTAAAAGATTTAATAAAATTATAAATATAAAAAATTTCATATTAAATTTGAAGCTTTTTTATAGATAAAGTAAAGTTTAAAAATATTTTTATTACAACAGTAATCTTAAATTACTAGATAGTTATTAGTGGATTAAACAAATTAGTTGTAATAGGTATAATTAATTAATTAGGGTATTTAATATGAAACTCATCGCACTTAATTTACCACGTAACTTTGATGAACAGTCATTAGCTTTGTTATTTAAAAAAATTGGGGATATAAAATCTTGTACCTTAGTTATTGATCAATATACAGGCATATCCAAAGGTTTTGGTTTTGTTGAAATGGCTCTCGCACATGAAGGTGAAATTGCAATAAACGAACTTCATGGTAGTAAAGTGGGTAAAAATAAAATCAGAATTAAACATTCTGTATAATTATTTAAATTTATGTTGTTTGATTATCTATAAAAAATTTGTACAAATTAAAAGTATTTTTTTACTTTGAAAATTATTTCTAATTACTTCGTAAATATAAAAATTTCTTATTTTAAACAAAACAATAAAAGGTTAGATTTTAAATAATTGAAGTATAGATTATTCTTAATAACGCTTGAAGCGTTAAGAATAATTTTAAAATTATGAGCAAGATTATTTTCAAGGTAAGTAAACTATTATCAATATAATTATATAGGAATACAAATAATTATGAATTTTTTTTCTGATTTTGAATTATCTTCTATTAACACTAAAAGAGGAGTAATTAGATATAGAAAAGCTGGTCAAGGACCAGTGTTACTAATGCTTCATGGAAATCCTCAAACACATGCAATGTGGCACAAGGTAGCTCCAGAATTAGTTAATCAATATACTGTAATTTGTCCTGATATTCCTGGTTATGGTAAATCATTCAAACCTGTTATATCAAATAACCATTCAACTTATTCTAAAATAAATATGGCCTTGGATATTATTAATTTTATGGAACTACTTGGTTTTGATAAATTTCAGATAGTTGCTCATGATAGAGGTGCTAGAATAGCTCATCGCATAGCATTAGACTTTCCAGAAAAAGTTATAAAAATGATATTGTTAGACATAATCCCAACTATAGAGCATTTTGAAAGAACTAACATGGAATTTGCAATGGGTTATTATCATTGGTTCTGGTTAGCTCAAAGAAGTCCTATACCAGAATCTGTTATTAATAAAGCGCCAGAGGAATGGTTTTTTGCTCATACCTCTAGAGAAGAAAAAGATAAGAATTTTTTTGATCCTATTGCATTAAATGATTATCTAGATTGTGTTAAAAATCCAGAAACTATTAAGGCTATTTGTGAAGACTATAGAGCTGCCGCTACAATTGATTTGATAGATGATAAAAAAAGCAGAGATAATAATATTAAAATAAAAGCTCCCACATTAGTTTTATGGGGAAATAAAGGTAAGCTAGAGCAATGGTATGAGCCTTTATCTATTTGGCAAAATTATTGTTCTTCTGATTTAAGAGGTAATGCCATTAATTCAGGGCATTATTTAGCTGAAGAAAATCCAGATGAAATTATCAAGAATATAAAACTTTTCTAATTCCAATTAATTTTTAAAGGAAGATTAAATAAAAATGAAAAAGAGCAATAATGAATTACCAATTTGGGATCTCACAGAGATTTATACAGATATTAAAGATCCTAAGATAAAAGAAGATTTGAAAAATATAA
>CAJJBL010000050.1 GCA_905182395.1 alpha proteobacterium SCGC AAA536-G10
CAAGTTTCTCAAGAATTTATTGATTATATGATTTCAAAAATTCCCAGAAATAGATTTGTTAAAGTTGAAGAAATAGCTTCCTTAATTACTTTTTTAGCAAGTAAAGAAAACAGCTTTACAACTGCAGGAGTATTTGACATTTCTGGAGGTAGAGCAACTTATTAACAAATTAATTAGTGAGGATTTTCAGGAGATCCTCTGCACCTTTAATTAATGAGACAATAATAATCGGGGGGTGACATTATTGTCTTTTTTTATGATTAATTAAACGGGGATTTATATATAATCACTGAGACATTATTTACATAAATTATCTAATAAATTAATTGTTATTTTCTTCAGTAAATCAAAATAAACAAATACGCATAAAATTTAATCATTATTTCTGCTGGAATCTAATAATGATTAAATTTTAATCTAGTTATACGTCAGAACTTAGTTCCATAATTGCAGAAAGAATGACAACTGCAAATAATGCTATTCCCATCCCCCTATTAACCCAAAGCTGTTTACTTGAGTGTAAAGACCATTTTTTTAAACTTAATCCAAGCCACAGCCATAAAAAATGTATGGGTATCCATATACAATTAACGATTAAAAACTTAGTAAGTATCTCAACATTATATGAGTCCATACCTAATGATAATACAATAAATAAATGTCCCTGAACGACATAAGCCTTAGGGTTAATAAACTGAAGAATTATTCCTTCATATAATCTTGGTGCTTTTGAAACTTCTTTAAAACCTGTTTTATTATCAGATGTTGCAATACGCCAAGCTAAAAAAGATAAATATGATAGAGACAAAAATAAAAAAGTTATTTCAACACCATCGATTTGAAATAAAAACTTTTTAAACCCAATCACAACTAAGAAAGCAACCGAATTAGTTCCAATAAACAAACCTATTAGATACAGGACACCTATACGCCATCCAAAGCCAGCTCCAACGCCAGCAAGAGATAGAACTCCAGGGCCTGGAGTGACCATCATTAAAAAACTAATAATAATATAAGAAACCATATTACTCTTATAGAGTAGACACTCTATACCTTTATTATATATATAAAAAAATAATTGATATGTTAATTATATGAAACGAATAAGTTTAGCAATACTATAAAAAAAGCTTTCCAGGGTTCATTATTTTATATGGGTCAAATGCCATTTTAACCTGTTTCATAACATTCACAGCACTGCCAAGCTCTTTTAACATATATTTTCTTTTACCTTGTCCTATTCCATGTTCGCCAGTACAAGTTCCATCCATACGAATAGCTCTTTCAGAAATTCTCGTTAAGAACGTATCAAGCTTTTTTAACTCTTCTTTACTGTTTTTATCAATTAATAATGCCACATGAAAATTACCATCTCCAGCATGACTGACAATCGGTCCAATAAGGTCATTCTTTTCCATATCTTCAATTGTCTCTATCATGCAATCTGAAAGTCTAGAGATAGGCACACAAACATCTGTCGAATAAATATCTGCTTCAGGACGAACAGCTTTGCAAGACCAATAAGCATCATGCCTTGCCTGCCATAACTTACTTCTTTCTTCATTATTTGATGTCCATTCGAAATCGTTTCCTCCAAAATCAGATGCAATTTCTCCAAATAATTCTGACTGCTCTTTTACGGAAGATTCGCTACCATGAAACTCTAACAATAATAAAGGAGACTCTGGTAAATTTGTCTTAGAGTAGTTATTAATAGCTTTGACTTGTGCAAGATCTAAAAACTCAATCCTAGCAACTGGAATTCCTGATTGTATAGTCATTATCACAGCATCAGTAGCGTCTTTTACTGAAGGAAAACTTACTCTTCCACCAGCTATAACTTCAGGTATTCCATATAATTTTAAAGTTATTTCAGTAGAAATACCAAGCGTTCCTTCAGAGCCAACCATTAGACGAGTTAAGTCATAACCAGCAGAACTTTTACGTGCTTTATTAGCTGTTTTAATTAATTGTCCATCAGCAGTTACTACTTCAAGAGCTATTACATTATCTTTCATAGTTCCATATTTTACGGCATTAGTTCCCGATGCTCGAGTAGCTGCCATGCCTCCTATAGATGCATTTGCTCCAGGATCAATTGGGAAAAAAAGCCCTGTATCCCTCAGATGAATATTTAGTTGTTCTCTTGTAACTCCCGGTTGAACAACAACCAAAAGATCCTCTTGATAAACATTAAGGATTTTGTTCATATTATTCATATCAATTGATATCCCTCCATAAGGGGCATTTACATGCCCTTCGAATGAAGAACCAATTCCAAATGGAATGATTGGACATTTATATTCATTACAAATTTTTACTACTTTTTGAACATCTTCTTTAGATTCAACAAAAACCACTCCATCTGGTAATTCTGAATCATGGATAGTCATAGTGTGAGTATGTTGTTCTAAAATACTTTTAGAATTTGAAAATTGTTGACCAAATTCATTTTTAATTTTTTCTACACATAATCTAATACTTTCCTTATCATAATCATTTTCTGACCATAAAGAGATTTCATCATGCATGCTTATTATTCCCACAAATAAAATTATTAAAAATATTTTTGATAATCAAAGAATTTTTCCTGGATTCATTATTCCTTTTGGATCAAGTTCATTCTTTATAAGTTTCATAAAATTAACAGTTGGTCCTAACTCATCAATTAAATATTGTTTCTTTCCTTGACCAACACCATGCTCTCCAGTGCATGTTCCATCCATTCTTATAGCTCTATGAGCTAACCTTTCTAAAAAACCATTAGCAACCTCAACTTCTTTTTGACTTTTAGGGTCTATTAAAAGTTGTACATGAAAATTACCATCACCAACATGCCCTACAATTGGACCGAAAAGAGAATTTTTTTCCATATCTTCTATTGTATCCATAATACATTCAGATAGACGAGAAATAGGAACGCACACGTCAGTTGCTATATATTCAGCTTCTGGACGACAAGCTTTGACGGCATAATAAACGTCATGCCTAGCTTTCCATAGTTTATTTCTTTCTTCAATATTTGAAGTCCATTCAAAGTTATCTGCATCGAAATCTTTAGAAATTTCATTAAATAATTCAGACTGTTCTTTTACCGATGACTTGCTTCCATGAAATTCTAATAATAGTAATGGAGACTCTGGTAAGTTTAACTTAGAATAATTGTTAACAGCTTTGACTTGCGCAACATCTAAAAGTTCAATTCTAGCTACTGGAATTCCTGCTTGGATAGTCATAATTACAGCATCAGTTGCATCTTTCACTGATGGAAAAGTGCATCGTCCTGCCCCTATTTCCTCCGGAATACCATATAATTTAAGTGTGATTTCTGTAATTACACCCAATGTACCTTCCGACCCAACTATTAGTCTTGTTAAATCATAGCCTGCTGAGCTTTTTTTTGCTCTACTTGCTGTTTTTATTATCTCTCCATTAGGCATTACAACCTCTAAAGAAATAACATTATCTTTCATTGTTCCGTAACGAACTGCATTGGTACCAGAAGCTCGAGTAGCCGTCATTCCTCCAATAGATGCATTTGCTCCAGGGTCAATTGGGAAAAACAATCCAGTGTCTCTTAAATAAGTATTAAGTTGTTCTCTAGTAACTCCAGGTTGAACAATAACTGTGGAGTCCTCAGGATGAACTTCTATTATTTTATTAAGGTTATTCATATCTATAGATATACCGCCAAAATTAGCATTTAAATGACCTTCTAATGAAGAACCTGCCCCAAAAGGTATAATTGGACATCCAAAATCGTTACAAATTTTAACAGTTTTTTGAACATCTTCTTTGCTTGAAGCAAAGACAACACCATCTGGTAATTCAGGTTGATGAACTGTTGTTGTACTAGTATGTTGTTCTCTAACAGAATTAGAAATTGAAAACTGTTGTCCAAATTCTTTTTTTAGAGCGTCAACTGCTCCGAATATATTATAATTATAATCCTTGAACATTGCATTATCATTTTGATTTAAAACTGTCACTTAAAAGTCCCTATTTTATAATAGTCATTTAATTATATTAAAATGTTATAATCAATTAATTACAATTACAGATTGCTTAAAATACAACATATCAATAAAAATTATAATTTGAAGAAAATATTAAGTGATTTCTTTAGGAATGCAATGATGAATAAAAATAAAAAAGCTGTGTTTATTGGCGAATGCATGATTGAGTTAAGTGGAAGTATTGCTAACTTAAGTAAGACATCAGCATTAATAAACATCAACTTTGGAGGAGACACGTATAATTCTGCTGTATATTTTTCAAGATTATCTTCTAATAAGACAACAACGTTTTATTCAACAGCACTTGGCAAAGATAGTTTTTCTGAACAAATGGTTTCAAGATTTAAATCAGAAAATATAAATTGTGATTATATTAGAAGAGATGGGAACCATCCTCCAGGCCTATATTCTATTGCAACTGATGAAAAAGGTGAGAGAAACTTTTCATACTGGAGAAATGAGTCGCCATCAAAGCTTATTTTTTCAGGATTAAAAGGAAGAGAGTTAATTGATAATATTTTAAATTCAGACATTCTTTATTATTCTGGAATAACTGCGAGCATTATAGATAAGGCTCAGCAAATAGAGCTTATTAAATTAGGAGCATCCGCATCAATTTCTGCTTTTGACTTTAATTACAGAGATAAACTTCACTTTAATAAAAAAGAATCTCAACTATTATTTAAAGATATTAATAATAATGTTAATATTCATTTTATTTCATACGATGATGCAAAAGAATTATTTAATATAAATAACCCTAATGAAATTATTGAAATTGCTAGCAACAACAAAAACCTAGTTATCTTGCGATATAAAAATAAAATATTGTATAAAAAAAAGAATGAAGAATTAAAAACGATAACAGTTCCTCATGGAGAGGTTGTAGATACCACTGCTGCTGGAGATGCTTTTAATGGATCTTTTTTAGCTTTAATGAATAATAACAAAAATATTTCAATAGAAGAAAACATTCTCATTTCGCACTCAATCACACGTGAAGTAATTAAACATAAAGGGGCTATTATTCCTAAAGAATTTATGCCCAAAATATTAAACTAATAATAAGGAGAAAATTCAAATGAAAAAAAACCTACTTATAATGTCTGAAATGCCTGAATTCTTGGTCTCTTTATTTGATCAATCCTATAATACTTTTAAAGTATGGGAACAAAGAGGTTCTGCATTAAATAAAGATAAAGAGGAATATATATCTAAAATTAGTCAAGACATAGATGCAATTGCGGTTATGGGAGGAACCAAAATATCAGCAGAATTAATGAAAAGAATGCCCAACTTAAAAGTCATAGGCTGTTATGGGGTTGGATATGACGCAATTGATGTCAAATTTGCACACACTGCTGGAATTAAAGTTACCAATACCCCAGAAGTATTAAATGATGAAGTTGCTGATACAGCTATTGCCTTAATGTTAAACGTATATAAGAAAATTATTGATGCTGAAAAATTTGCAAGAGATAATTTATGGGTTAATGGAGAGTTTCCTTTATCAAGAAAATTTACTGGCACAAAATTAGGCATAGTTGGAATGGGAAGAATAGGAAAAGCAATAGCTAAACGAGCAGAAGCTTTTGATTGTATCATTTCTTATCATTCTAGAAATAAAACAGATGTTAAATATCAATACTATAAAAATATTAATGATTTAGCAAAAGAAGTTGATACGCTTTGTATAATTACACCAGGTGGCAAAGAAACTGAGAAATTAATTAATAGAACGGTTTTAAATAATCTTGGAAAAAACGGAGTAATCATAAATGTTGCTAGAGGTTCTGTTATAGACCAAGATGAATTAATTAATTGCTTGAAAACAAATGTTATAGCTGGAGCTGGCTTAGATGTTTATGCCAATGAACCTAATATTCCTGAAGAACTTATTAACCTTAAAAATACTGTTTTATTACCACATATAGCTTCAGCAACTGTTGAAACAAGAAATGCTATGGGACAATTGGTTTTTGATAACATTAAAGCTTATTTTGAAAACAAGCCTTTAATTTCACCAGTTGTTTAAATTAATTTAAATTTTTAGACAAGTCTATGCCAGCATTACGTGCATATACTTTTGCGACAGCGGCATCATCTTCATTACCTAAACCAGAGCCCGCTGCAGCAACAAATTGCTGCAGTGCTGCTGCAGTTAATGGAGCAGAAAAGTTAGAGTTTTTAGCAATATCAAGAACAATACCTAAATCTTTGGGCCATATATTAACAGATGATCTAGGAGTATAATCATCATCTATTATGTGTGGAGCTCTGTTTTCAAGCATCCAGGAACTTCCTGCACATTTAGAAATAACTTCTAAAAATCTTTTAGGTTCAATACCTTGAGTGATTCCAAAAGTAAGAGCCTCAGCCATTGCAGCAATATGAACTCCAGCAAGCATTTGATTCACAGCTTTCATAGCAGAGCCTGCACCTGGAGTTTCACCAAATTCAAAAATTGTTTCTGATGTTGCTTCCAAAATAGGCTTAGCTAACTTATATGCTTCATTGCTTCCAGAAATCATATAAGACAATTTACCTTGAGATGATTTTAAAGAACCACCTGAAATAGGTGCATCAAGATAAAATAATCCATAACTGTTGGAATTTATAGCCATTTCTTTTGCAAAAGCAGGTGAAACAGTAGTGCATACAATTATTAAGGCGCCTTTTCTTAATTTTTTTGCAATTCCATCTTCTCCAAATAGAATATCTCTAGTTTGTTTATCATTCAAAACAACAATAAAAACTGCATCTAAAAGATCAAAAGATATGCTTTCTTTAGCACCTCCTTCTTCTATGAGTTTTTGTTGTTGTGCTGGATTTATGTCTTGTCCATAGACAATATAACCAGATCTAACAAGTGATTGAGCAATTCCATAACCCATTGACCCTAGTCCAATAACTGATATTTTCTTTTTATTGCTCATACTATTTATTGCTCATAATAAATTAATGGTTATCACGTGGCAGTGATCTTCTTACCTTTTGGTATTTTACTGCATTTTCTAAAACACCACCTTGAGCTAATTGTCCAACGTGATTTCTATAAATCTCTTGCCAAGGAGTCTGACTTTCTGGGATTTCAGGAGGACCTAATTTTTTTCTTTCATTAAGCTCTTCGTCATCAACCAACATATCTGCAGTATGTTTATTTAAATCAATTTTTATGATATCGCCAGTTTTTAACCAAGCTAACCCACCTCCTACTGCACTTTCAGGAGAAGCATTTAATATAGAAGGACTTCCAGAAGTACCTGATTGGCGACCATCTCCAATACACGGCAACTCTTTAACCCCTTTTTTTATTAATTCGTCTGAAGGCTGCATATTTACAACCTCTGCAGAACCAGGCCATCCTACAGTTCCTGCACCTCTAATAACCAAGATACAATTTTCATCCATATTTAAACTTTTATCATTAACCCTATCATGATAATCTTCAGAGCCTTCAAAAACTATTGCCCTTCCTTCAAGAACACCTTCATCTCCTGGCCTAGAAAGAAAGTTTTCTTTAAAACTTTGAGAAATAACAGAAGTTTTCATTATAGCAGAGTCAAAAAGATTACCTTTTAAAACTATAAAGCCAGCTCTTTCCATTAGAGGTTTTTTAAATGAAGTGATAACTCTTTCATCTTTACTTTTTATTTTATCAAGCGCATGAGATAGTTTTTTTCCACTAACTGTTAACACGTCGCCGTGAAGTTTTTTGTTAGCTAAAAGTTCTGCCATAACAGCAGCAGTTCCTCCAGCTCTATGGTAACTTTCACATAAAAACTCACCTGCCGGCTGGATATTAACCATTAATGGAATATCATAACCTATATTTTGCCATGCATCAGTTTCTAACTCTAATCCGACATGCCTTGCTATAGCTGTCAAATGAGGTTGTGCATTTGTGGAACCTCCAATTGCAGAGTTAACAACAATTGCATTTTCGAAAGCCTGACGAGTCATAATTTTAGAAGGCGTTAAATCTTCTTCAACCATTTCAACAATTCTGAGACCTGTCTTATAAGCCATCTGACCACGTTCTTTATAAGGAGCTGGGATATTAGCATTTCCAGTCAAGCTCATTCCTAAAGCTTCTGCTAAAGAGTTCATAGTTGAAGCTGTTCCCATTGTATTACAATGACCATCTGATGGAGCGGATGACGTAACAATATCAATAAATTCTTCATAATCTATTCTGCCAGCAGCTAACTCTACACGACCATCCCAAACTGCAGTTCCAGAACCTGCTAATTTTCCATTATGCCATCCATCAAGCATTGGGCCACCATTTAAAACAATAGCTGGTAAATCAACAGTTGCTGCAGCCATTAAGCATGCAGGTGTTGTTTTATCACAACCAGTAGTTAAAACTACTCCGTCTAAAGGATATCCATGTAAAATTTCTACTAACCCTAAATAAGCTAAATTTCTATCTAATGAAGCAGTTGGTCTTTTTAAAGTTTCTTGAATCGGATGAACTGGAAATTCAAATGCGATTCCTCCTGCACTTCTTATCCCTTCTCTAACTCTTTCTGCCAATTTAATATGTACTCTATTACAAGGAGATATATCAGATCCAGTTTGAGCTATTCCAATTATAGGCTTACCAGAACGCAATTCTTCTGGAGTTAAACCAAAGTTCATAGATCTTTCTAAATATAAAGCAGTCATTCCAGGGTTTGTTGGATTATCAAACCATTGTTGACTTCTATATTTTGGATTAAAATTCTTATCTGACATAAACTTGCTCCTCCAAGTAAAAAACAATTAAAATTTTGTTAACAAATTAAGTTTATAAATTATTTTAAAAATAGTATGTATATAATATTAAATTTAAATATTTTATGAAATTTAAATTAATCATACTTGATTTAAAAAAAATCAAAAGATAATTTAGTTATTTATAAAATAATTTTATCAAATGGGGGAACTGTTAATGACTAAAGATGAAAAGCTAACTGTCAAATTAAATGATAATGATAATGTAGCAACAGCTCTTAGAGACATTAATGTTGGTGAAAACACTCATGGAATTGAATGCATTAACAAAATTCCAAAAGGTCATAAAATATCGTTAAAGAATATAAGAAAAGGTCAAAAAATTATTAAATACGATCAATTAATAGGAATAGCCAGCAAAGATATTTCAATAGGCGACCATGTTCACGTAGATAACACAGATTTTAGATCCACTGATCATGATTATGAATTCTCAACTTCCATAAAACTCCCAAATATGATCGAGCCTAATAACAGACCAACTTTTAAAGGTTATAAAAGAGCAAATGGTAAAGTTGGCACGAGGAATTATATAGGTGTATTAACTTCGGTTAATTGCTCTGCAACTGCAGCAAGAAATATTGCAAATGTGTTTACTGAAGAAAAACTTGCTGAGTATACTAATGTTGATGGAGTTGTTTCATTTACCCATGGAACTGGATGTGGGATGGCTGATTCTGGAGATGGGTTTGATGCTCTACAAAGAGTTTTATTAGGATACATTCAGCATCCTAATTTAGCAGGTATACTCCTAATAGGCTTAGGATGTGAAGCAAATCAAATTAAATTTCTTCTTGATGCATTTGATCTTCATGAAAATCCATTTTTTCATACTATGACACTTCAGGAAATGGGTGGATTAAGAAAAACTATTAATGCAGGAGTAGAATGCATCGAAAAAATGCTTCCTCAAGTCAATTCAATTGAAAGAACCGACCAATCAGTTGAACATTTAAGTGTTGCATTGCAATGCGGTGGATCTGATGCCTGGTCAGGTATTACTTCAAACCCTTCACTTGGTCATGCAGCAGATTTAATAGTTAAAAATGGTGGAACTGCAATTCTAGCTGAAACTCCAGAAATATATGGTGCTGAACATATGTTAACTAGAAGAGCAATTACACCTGAGGTAGGGAAAAAACTTATTGATAGAATTTTATGGTGGGAAGACTACGTTACCAGAAATAATGGTAGTATGGATAACAATCCTTCACCAGGGAATAAAGCTGGAGGTTTAACAACAATTTTAGAAAAATCTTTAGGTGCAGCAGCCAAAGGTGGGACAACTCCGTTAAATGATGTTCTTCTATATGCACAAAAAGCTGAAAAAAAGGGATTTCTATTCATGGATAGCCCAGGATATGATCCTGCTTCAGTGACAGGACAGATAGCTAGTGGATGTAATGTAGTGACTTTTACAACTGGACGAGGTTCATGTTTTGGATGCAAACCATCCCCTTCGATTAAAATAGCAACGAATACTGAAATGTATAATAACATGATAGAAGATATGGATGTGAATGCTGGAACCGTTATTACAGAAAATAAGAATATAGAAGACGTAGGACAAGAAATTTTTGACTTAATTGTTAAAATAGCATCAGGTGAAAAATCTAAGTCTGAATATCAAGGTTTGGGTGATTTAGAATTTGTACCTTGGCAAATCGGCGCAACAATGTAAGGAAATAAAATGATAGATTTAAAAGGCAAGACTGCGCTCTTAACAGCGACAGGCCAAGGCATAGGAAATGCAACTGCTAAAGCATTCTCAAAAGCTGGAGCCTATGTAATAGCTACCGATATTAATCCAGAAACTCTATATTCATTAAATGATATTGTAGATGAAACACATGTGCTAGATGTAACGGATCATAATGCAATTAAGTCTTTAGTTAGCTCTATAAAAGAGCCTGATATACTTTTTAATTGTGCAGGTGTTGTCCATAATGGAACTATTTTAGAATCTTCTGATGATGATTGGGACTTTGCATTTAACCTTAATGGTAAAGCCATGTATCATATGATTAAAGAAATAATTCCCATAATGTTAAAAAAAGGTGGTGGCTCTATTATTAACATTGCTTCCGTTGCTTCATCCGTTAAAGGTGTGCCAAATAGATTTATATATAGTGCTTCAAAAGCTGCCGTTTTAGGTATTACAAAATCTATTGCCTCAGACTATATAACTCAAGGTATTAGATGTAACGCTATATGTCCTGGAACAATTCAAAGTCCCTCCCTAGATCAACGTTTATTGGATATGGGAGATTATGAAAAAGCTAGAAAAGAATTCGTTGCCAGACAACCAATGGGACGTATTGGAGAGGCAGAAGAAATAGCAAATCTAGCTCTTTATTTAGCAAGTGATGCATCAGCTTATACAACTGGTCAGTTTCATATAATTGACGGTGGTATGTGTATCTAATTTTTTTAATAGAAAGGAAAGAAAATGAAATTATTACGTTTTGGCGAATTTGGAAAAGAAAAACCAGGTATAATAGATAAAGATGGTAAAATTAGAGACCTCTCAAGTCATATAACAGATATTAATGGAGAAACCATAACCTCTGAAAATTTAAAAAAAATATCAACTATAGACTTATCTTCTCTACCAATAGTTCCAAATAATACTCGTTTAGGTGCTTGTGTAGGAAACATTGGAAAATTTTTATGTATTGGATTAAATTATTCTGATCATGCTGCTGAGAGTGGTATGCCAGTTCCAGGAGAACCTATATTATTCTCTAAAGCAACTTCGGCAGTAGTAGGACCTAATGATAATGTTGAAATTCCAAAAAATTCATCTGAAACTGACTGGGAAGTTGAACTTGGAATAGTTATTGGTAAAAAAGCAAAATATATAAATGAGAATGAAGCAGAAAACTATATAGCTGGATATTGTGTAATAAACGATGTTTCTGAAAGAGAGTTTCAAATTAAAAGAGAAGGTCAGTGGACAAAAGGTAAATCATGCGACACTTTTGGACCTACCGGACCTTATCTAGTAACAAAAGATGAGATAGAAGATGTACAAAATTTAAGTATGTACTTAGAGGTAAATGGTAAAAAAATGCAAAATGGTTCTACTAATACTATGATTTTTTCAGCTAACCATATTGTGTATTACTTATCTCAATTTATGAGCTTACATCCAGGAGATGTAATAGCAACTGGAACTCCTCCAGGAGTAGGGCTAGGTATGAAGCCTCCTGTTTTTTTAAAAGCTGGAGATGTTATGAAACTTGGAATAGAAGGTCTTGGCGAACAACAACAAACCTGTATTCAAGCATAATTTTTTGAAAGCTTTCTATAAAAAATAAATAATTGATTAACTTGATAAGGTTAAAGAACTAAAATAAAAAATTAAATAATCTGAACCTCTTTGTCTTATAGATATAATAGAAAATCTATGAAAAGAGGTTCGTTTTATATAATATCGCCAGAAATAATTTTTAAAATAAATGATCTAATTTGAGCTTTAGATTAAGAAACCAAATCTATGAAATCAACTCTTCGAAAACAATGTTGTCCCTTGAACTAAAGCTTCCAGTTTTTTTCTTGCTATAGATCTTTTTAAGGGAACTAATCCACAATTAGTACAAGCCGTAATTTTACTTTTGTTAATAAATATAG
>CAJJBL010000051.1 GCA_905182395.1 alpha proteobacterium SCGC AAA536-G10
TTTTTTGCCAATTTAGCTCTTGGTGGATTTTCATGTGCTCATAATGGAAACTTAACAAACACTCATTCATTAAGAAAAAAATTAGTAGAAAATGGTTCTATATTTCAAACCACTACCGATACAGAAATAATTTTACAATTAGTAGCTTTATCAAAAAAAAGAAATTTAATAGAAAAATTAATTGATGCTCTTCATCAAATACAAGGTGCATACTCGTTAGTTATATTAACAAATAAAAAACTTATTGGTGTAAGAGATCCATATGGTATTAGACCTTTAGTGCTTGGAGATAAAGATGGCTCTCCAGTTCTGGCATCTGAAACTTGTGCGCTAGATATGATTGGAGCTAAATATATTAGAGATATCGAAAATGGGGAAATTGTAATAATCACAGATTCAGGAATAGAATCAATCAAGCCATTTGTAAAATTAAATGAGAGACCATGCATATTTGAAAGAATTTATTTTGCAAGCCCAGATAGTATTGTTGGTGGAAGAACTGTTTATACATACAGAAAAGCACTTGGAGAACAACTCGCTCTAGAAAATAAGATAGATGCAGACGTAGTTGTTCCTATACCTGATTCTGGAGTCTCAGCAGCTATAGGATTTTCTCAAACGTCAAACATTCCTTTTGAACTAGGTATTATTAGAAGCCATTATGTTGGTCGAACATTTATAGAGCCTTCTCAAACAATAAGACAATTTGGAGTTAAGCTTAAGCATAGTGTTAATAGATCATGTATTGAAAATAAACGAGTGATACTGATAGATGATTCTATAGTCAGAGGAACAACAGCAAATAAAATTGTTAAAATGGTTTATGATGCCGGTGCTAAAGAAGTTCATCTAGGTGTTTCTTGTCCACCTATAAAACATCCTGATTTTTATGGAATTGATACTCCTAATTATAATGAATTAATTGCTTCACATACTAACATTGAAGAGATGACCAAGTTAGTTGGAGCTACCTCTCTTTTCTTTTTATCTTTAGAAGGAACTTATAAAGCTATGGGATGTGAAAAAAGAAACTCACAACAACCACAATTTACTGATCATTGTTTTACTGGAGAATACCCAATAGATGTATCCGAAATTTTAAAAGTAAATTCTAAAATTGGATGAGGCTAAAAAAATAGCATTAATTACTGGAGCTAGTGATGGGATAGGCTCTGAAATTGCTATAGAATTAGCTAAGAAAAAAACTCATGTGATCATTACTGGAAGAAAATTATCTGGACTTGAAATAACAGAAGACAAAATAAAATCAAATGGTGGCACTTGTACAATTGCTCAATTAGATATGACTGATTTTATTGGAATTGATAGACTAGGAATTGAAATTTTTAAAAGATGGGGTAAGTTAGATATATTAATTGCAAATGCAGCAATACTTGGGACATTAGGACCTATTCATCATCAAAGTAGCGAAGAGTTTTTTGATGTTATAAATATTAATTTACTAAGTAATCATAGATTAATTAGATCATTCGATTCCTTACTAAAGAAGAGTAACTTTTCAAAAGCTTTATTTTTAAGTTCTTCAGTAGGATCTATTCCAAAACCATTTTGGGGAGCATATGCAGTTTCCAAATCAGGGTTAGATCATATGGTTAAAATATGGGCTGAAGAAAATAAAACTAACAACTTGTCTATTACAATTATAAACCCAGGGAAAACAAAAACTAAAATGAGATTAAAAGCCATGCCTGGAGAAATTCAAAATACTTTGCCATCTGCAAATTCTGTAGCAAAAAAAATAATTAATTTAATTTTTTTAGATAAAAAACAAAAAAATATTACAGTTGATCTAAATGATCTTTAAAAAAACTTGTAAAAAAACAATCTAGATTTCTATAACTGCAGGCTCAAGATAAGAAAAATCAAAGTCAATCTTATTATCTATTTGTCTAGCTAACTCTTGAGCTTTCTGATCATTAATTTCGCAGAAGCTTAACCATAGCTTATAATTATTAAATCTATAAAAGTATTGAAGTATTTCGATTTGGTTGTTACCTACATACCATGACTTTAAGACCCATCCAATACAAAGTAACCAAGGAGAT
>CAJJBL010000052.1 GCA_905182395.1 alpha proteobacterium SCGC AAA536-G10
GAAAATGATTGTTTCCAAAATGGCACTATTTAATAAATTTGTAATATTATTAATGTCTTTGCAGGAATGAATTTGATGTTATTTTGGTATGAATATATCGTTATGTTAATTTTTGTTGTTTATTCTAGTTAGATTGAGCGAAAAAGCTTTTTCCTAACCAGAGTTGAGCCTTTTTAGTAATATTAATATCACCATATAAATCTATATCTCTGTTATTAACCATTTCTTTAACTGTTTTATAGCCCATATGGATTGCAGTTATAGTTTGTAAATCACTTTCTATAATTGCGTCGACGTCTATTCCTGTATCAATCATCCCTAAGTCAATACCATTGATCGGATCATAAAAAATCCACCAATTTTTGTATTTTGTAATATCATTGAATTTAAATTGAATTACTATTTTTCTTTTTGGTAAATGTTTAATATTAATATTTCTTTGTAAATCCCACATTAATAATTGGGGTTCTGTATTATTTACTATAGATTGTTCTTTAAACCATTCTTTGCCCCATTCACCTAAAGACAAAATCAAATTAAAAGTTTCTTTCCCAGATTCTGTTAGTTTATATTTTCTTATTTTATCTTCTTTATTGAATTTTAAAAGATTATTATCTTCTAATTCTCTTAATCTTTTAGATAAAAGTGTTGGAGAAATTAAAGGCATTCCTTTTTTTATTTCATTAAAACGGGTTGATCCAAGGTGAAGTTCTCTAAGAATTATAATTGTCCATCTTTTTCCAAGAATTTCCAATGCCATAGCCATTGGACAAAATTGTTTGTATCCATTCATTTTAATCAAAAATCCTATTTTATATTTAATTTATTATAAATTATAATGATTAAAATTTTAAGTACACTTTCTGTACTATTATAAAAAGTTATTAATTATAAAATATAAAAATAAAACTTTAATTTATTATATAAGGAATAAAAATGTCTAAAATACTTATTCATATTCATAGTGGTCCTGAAAGTAAAAACCAAGTAACTCTTGGTTTTTTAGTTGCCTATACAGCTGTAAAAGAAGGTCATGAACTAAAAATGTTTTTAGCAGCTGACGCAGTTCATTTATTAAATTGTTTATCAAAAGGTGAAATAGTAGGGGAAGGTACTGGTGATCTTAAAGGTCATTTAGATTTTATTAAAAATGCAAATACTAAAATATATGTTTCTGGAATGTCTGCAAAAGCTCGTGGTTATGATGATAGTTTGTTGACTGGGTATAATGCTGAATTTGCAATGCCAGATATATTACTTAGAGAGTCAATTATTGCAGATAGTGTTTTATGTTATTAAAACTTAAACGATTATTTTTCTTCATTAGAAAAAATAAATAGTTGATTTGCAAATAAAATGAGTATATACCCATAGTATGATAGCTAATGAATTATGTAATTGTAATATTTTAAGGAATTCTTCTTCTAAAATAACAAGTATTTATGATAAGGCTTTATCGCATACTGGTGTTAAAGTTACTCAATATGGTTTGCTCAAATATGTTTATTTATTGAAGTCGCCAAATTTAAGTCAGCTCTCTGCTGCCTTATATCAAGATAGAAGTACTTTAGGAAGAAACATTAGAATTTTAGAAAGAATGAAGCTGGTTTCTATAAATGCCGGAATAGACAAAAGACAAGTTCAAATAGAATTAACTAATTATGGAGTTTTTACTCTTAAAGAGGCAAGAAAAGCTTGGGAACTTGTTCAAAAAAAAATTGAATTAAAATTAGGTAAAAAAAAACAAGAACAGTTAATTGAGATTTTAAAAAATATTGAAGCTATCGAATTAAAGCTATAATTTTTTTTTTAAAGGAGAGTATATTTTGTCTAAAGCTTTTTTATTATGGTGGATTCAAATTGTCACTATATCATTTGCTACATTTTTAATTTATTCATATGGATGGTTTGAAAAGTTATATGATGCAGATCAAACTAAAATAAGTTTTATTATTATAGCAATATTCTTGGCTTCCACTATAGCCTCAGGCTTTTTAAGTTTTAGATCAACTCCCAATTCACATGCAGTAAGTAATTATATTTGGTTTGCTTCTGAGACAATGGTTACATTAGGTCTTATTGGAACTGTTGCAGGTTTTTTGCTCATGTTAAACTCTGCATTTGATAACCTTGATGTTAGCAACGTTGAAAACGTTCAAAAAGTAATATCAAATATGGCTCTTGGGATGAGTACAGCATTATGTACCACTCTTGCTGGTTTGGTTGGAAGTGTTTTGACAAAAATACAAATGGTAATTTTAGAGAATAATTTAGATAATGAGTGATCCACGTTACAGATCATCTTTTGGTTTTATAGATCTATTATTTAATATGTTAATAGGTTTTGTTTTTCTATTTATGTTAGCTTTTTTATTAATAAATCCTGTAGCTAAAAAGGAAACAATTAAACCTAAAGCAGAATACTTTATAGTTTTAGAATGGGATGGTGAAAAACCATATGACTTAGACGTTTGGGTTAAAGATAATATGGGTCACATAGTCAGTTTTAGAAGGCCAGATGATGCATTAATACATCTTGAAAGAGATGATCTAGGAACAGTAAATGATACTTATATAGATCAAAACGGAAAAACTGTTTATCTTAAAGAAAATAGAGAAGTAGTAGCCATTAGAACGCCTGAAGCTAGATCGTATTTAGTAACAATACATTTTTATAATGCTAGAAAATTTCCAGCTCCTCTAACTCATGCGACAATTAAGCTTCTTAAGGTAAACCCTTACAAAGAAGAATATACTAAAAAATTATTCTTTAGTGAAGAAGGTCAGGAGCTTACTGCTTTCAAATTTAGAGTTGATTATAATGGGATTGTCCATGTAAAGCCTAGTAATGAGTTGATAATTGATGGTGAAGTCATCCGTAAAAAAGGAGGCGTTTAATGTTAGATTTTTCAATAAGTACTGGGCAACTAATATTAATTTGGTCTTTTGCTGGGGCAGTATGTTGTTTGCCATTTTTTACAAAAAATATATGGCAAAGATTTTTTACTGTTCCTATTATTTTTATAGCAATTTGGTTGAGTTTTTATACCAATCATGAATTTATAGGGCGTCCAATGTATGATAGGCCTCCAGAAAAATTTGTATATGAACACCATGCAGTGATATATGAAAAAGGAGATCGTTTAATTGTACTGTGGGCTGTAAAAGATGGAATTAATAAATTGTTTAAATTCCTACATACAGAGCAAAACGAAGAATCTTTAGATCAAGCTAAAAGAAATGCAGAAAGATCTGGAATTCCTCAAATAGGCGAAATTGTTAAAGAAGACCAAGTAGACAAAAGGTCAAGAAATAATGAATTTACTTTAAAAACATATAAGTTTCCATTTCAAGAAATGATGCCAAAGTAATTTAAAATTTTTGTTCCATATATTTGCTCAAAGTAGGTTGAATTGATTTTGACATTAAAGTAAAAGAATTGTTCCAAAGCTCTTTTTTATTAGTCATATCATGTCCAGTAAGAAGAAGTGTTCCAAATGGACCAACGGTATCAATAAAATTTATTAGTTTTTCTGTAACTGTTTTTTTATCACCAATAATTATTAAATCTTTAGCTTTTTCAATAGCTGCAGGTAATTCATCTTTTAATTTAATATCTTTACCTAAAACACCAGAAGCAAGTTTGCCAACAGTATTTAAATATAAGAAATAATGAGAAAAAACCCCATCAGGATCATTTATGATTTCTTCAGCTTCTGAATTATTGTTAGTTACTAAAACACTCCGTCCAACTCTCCATTTTTCATATGTTACTTTTTTGCCTGTATTATTGGCTCCTTCTTTATAAGTTGGCCAATGTGTAGCTATATCCTTAGCATCAACAAAATTTCCTGAAATTGGAATCCACCCTTTTTCACCAGCTAATGTTGCAGTCATAGAATTAGGATTTTTTAATGAAACAGCTATTTCTGGATGAGGGGTTTGATAAGGTTTAATAAATTTTCCAATACCTAATTCACTAACTATATTTTTTGTAAGAGAGATATCTAAAAACTCTCCTGAATAATTATAATTTTCTTCTTCTGACCAAAATTTTAAAATTGCTTCCACAGATTCAATCATTGTAATAGCTCTAGATCGGCCATCCATATTATCAAATAATTCCCAGTCACTTACAAGGCCTCCAGCGCCAACACCTAAAATCAATCTTCCTTTTGAAAGATGATCAAATAAGCTCACTTGGCCAGCAACAACTGCAGGATGTTGTTGAGGAAGAGAAATTACACCTGTACCAAATTTTATATTTTTTGTTTCAGATATTAGTGATGCGTTGAATATAAGTGGAGATGTTACAGGTTCTCCTGTAGAACTATAGTGTTCTCCCATCCAGGCTTCTGTATAACCTAATTTTTCAGCAAGAAGAACAAGTTGCCGGTTTTCTTCATATGATGTTCCTAAATCCTTATTTGCAGGATGAAGCGGCATCATAAATAATCCAAGATTTAACATTTTTTTAAAATACTCCCTATTTTAATATTATATCAGGAATTATAGCTTTGAAAAATTAATTTAATAAAATTTCTGTTTAATACATTTATCTTTAGAATATTTATCTCCATGGCACCAAACAACTGCTTAAATAAGGTTGACACTATTTCTTAATGTTGTTTTTAAGATTGAATGTCTTTATCTCTTAAAATTTTAAGACTATAGAGCCTGTTGTTAATCTATTTTCCATTTTATATTGTGCATTTTGAATGTCATCTATTGAAACAACTTGATCTATATTAACTTTTATTTTTTCCTTGTGTATCATATTAAATAATTCATCTGCATTGCTTTGCATTTTATCTTGTTGTTTAATAAATGTATTTAATCCACCTGTTGATATTGATCCTGAAAATGATCTAATCAAATTAATATCTATTGGATCTATAGGGCCTGAAGATACCCCAAAGCTAACGATTCTACCTTTTGGAGCAAGGCATTTAAGTCCTAATGAAAATGTATCTTTTCCGACGGAGTCATATATGACATTTACTCCGTTATTTTGAGTTATTTCCATAACTTTATCTTTAAAATTTTCTTCCAAGTAATTTATAGTGAAATGACATCCATTTTTTCTAGCTATCTCTTCTTTTTCTTTAGTACTAACTGTTCCAATTACTTTTGCTCCAAGTTTATTAGCCCATTGACAGAGCAGTTGACCAACCCCACCGGCAGCGGCATGCATAAGTATAAACTCATTTTTCTTAACTTGATATGAATCATGAAGCAAGTACTGCGCTGTAAGTCCTTGCAAAGTAGTTGCTGCAGCTAATTTTAAATCATGTTCTTCTTTTAGTTTTATAACTTTGTTTTCTGGAAGATACATTAAGCTTGAGAATGATCCTAAATTCATACAATGGGTTACTTTGTCACCTATTTCAAATTTATTAATCTCTGGTCCAGTTTTTATAATTCTGCCAGATGCTTCCATTCCCATAATTAAAGGTAAATTTTTGAGTGGATAAGTTCCTTTTCTTTGATTTATATCTATAAAATTTAACCCAGCATATTCGTGTTTTATTAACACTTCATTTGGTTTTATTTCTCTTAAATCAATTTCTTCTATTTTTAAAACTTCTGGAGATCCCTGTTCATAAATTTTAACTACTTTAGATTTCATTTTAGTTCCTTATAAATAAATTTTTATATTAGGAAATTTCCTAATATATCTATACCACCTTCACTTCCAAATGATTCTGGATGATATTGGACTCCATAAATTGGATAAAGTTTATGCTTCATTGCCATAATCTCATATTTAGAATTTAAATTTGAAAAGTTTGTTAAAATATTATCATTTTCTTCATCTTGAGAAACTGCATTAATTACAAAGCAATCTGGAATTTTTTTAGGATCAACTATTAATGAGTGATATCTCATTATTTCAATATTCTGTGGAATATTTTTATGAATACCAGTCTTATCATGCATTAAAAACGATGTTTTTCCATGCATTGGAATTTTTGCATGAACTATTTTACCTCCAAAGGCATGAACAATACCTTGCATTCCAAGGCATATTCCAAGTAACGGTATTGTTTGGCCAAAAGTTAAAATAACGTCTTTACATATCCCAAAGTACTTTTCCTTCTCTGGAGATCCTGGGCCAGGAGATATTATAATTTTGTTTGGCCTCATTTCGGATATATCATTCAGTGATAATTCATTGTTTCTTTTTACAATTACTTCAACATTAATTTCCTTAAATTTTTTTATTAATATCTCACCACAGTACTGATATAAGTTAAAAGTAAAAGAATCAAAATTATCTATAATTAAAATTTTCATTTTAAGTTTTCTTTTCAAATGATTTAAGAACTATTTTCATGGCTTCTAGTTTTCTCTCAATTTCGATATATTCATTTTCTGTATCTGAATCATAGACGATTCCTCCACAGGTTTGAGCATAGCCTTCTTCACCTTTTATAAAAAGTGATCGAATAGGAATTGCAAATGTACAGTCTCCATTAAAACCAAATTGACCAACTGCTCCGCCGTATGGACCTCTGCCATCATTTTCAATGTTATTAATTATTTTCATTGCTTCGATTTTAGGTGCTCCGGATAAAGTGCCTGCAGGAAAATTTGCAGCTAATGCTGAGAACATATCTTCCTTTTCGTTTATTATACCTACAATTTCTGATGATATATGTTGTACATGAGAATATTTCTTAATATCCATTAAACTTCTGACTTTTACTGTTCCGAACTTTGCTACACGCCCTAAGTCATTTCTATGAAGATCAACTAGCATATTATGCTCTGCAACTTCTTTCGGGTCATTAAGAAGATCTCTTGCTAATTTTAAATCCTCATTAGTATTAAGACCTCTTTTAGTAGTCCCAGCTAATGGAAAAGTTTCCATCTCACCGTTTCTTAATCTAAATAAAAGCTCTGGGGATGCACCCATAATTTTTTGATCATTAAATTTAATATAGTACATATGAGGAGAGGGATTCAGGTCTCTTAGTTTTGAATAAATTTTTGTCGTATCGCCTTTAATTTTATAATGACTTTTAAAACCAACTTCACATTGAAATATTAACCCGTTTTTAATATCTTTTTTTATATTAAGCACCGCATCTTTGTGCTCTTCTTTATTCATAGAATTCCCTGTGAACTCACATTCTATATTTTCATTAATATTATTTTTTTTATCTAAAATAGCTTTTAAGATATCAATTTTATTATCTTCATAATAATAATAAAATATTTCTCCTGTCATTTGATCATAGACTAAACCATCAAGATATACGCCAAACTTAAAGCTTTCGAAATTTTTATTCTTCGATATATTTAAATTGTCTTCAAAAAAATTAATACTATCATAACTGATGAATCCAACTAGACCTCCAGCATATTTTCTTGAAATAATATTTTGTGGTATTATTTCTCTTAAAGTAAAATAAGGATTATTACAAAAATATTTTTCAACCTTATTATTAAAGGTGTCATTAATAATAAGTTCATTTTTGTTATCTGAAAAGATTATGTACCTGGGTTCAAACCCAATAATATGGAAACGTGATATATTGCTTTCTTCACCTAAGGATTCAAATAAAAAACAATTATTAAAATTTTTTTCTATTTTTTTAAATATAGAAAAAAAATTATAATCATCACTTAGCTTGATATATTTAGGTTTTCCTTCAATTTTAATTTTACTAGGTATTTTTTTAGGCATTTTTTTTATTCTTATAAAGTCTTAATGTTTCAAGGATTTGTAATTTTTCTTCAAAAATCTTTTCTGTTTCAAATGTATTGGCCCCACGTGTTACTGTTGCAATACCAACATTTAAAATTTCAGATATGTCTCTATGTTTCTTTCCTTTAAGCAACAATTGAAAAATTTTTATACGATTTTCTAGTTCTTTTAATTCTTTATTTGTAAATAAAGCTTTTAAAAAAAGATCCATTTGTTTTTTGTCATTTATTTCTGACAAAATTATATTTAGTAGAGTTTCTGTATTCATGTACTAGTACGTTTTTATATTAAATAAATAAATAAAAATATTAATTACATTTTAATAATAATTTTTACTTAAGATTAATTAAACAGCTTTCAAGCTACCAGCAGATACTTTACCATCTTTGCCATCTTCAAGCTGATATTCAATTTTTTGATCAGGTTCTAAGGTATTCATTCCAGCTGCTTGCACCGCGCTAATATGCACAAATACGTCTTTATCTCCACCTTCTGGTTCAATAAAACCAAAGCCTTTAGTTGGATTAAACCATTTGACTGTTCCTATAGCCATTTTATTTCCTTCTGTTTGCTCATCAAACTTAAGAGCATATTTGTTAATTTTGATAAAGATTATTATTATTAATTAATAAAATTAAACTATTATCATGATATATAAAATATCAAAAATTACACATCAATTTGTATATTGTATTAAATATCAATAATTATAGCAAGTTTTGAAATAATAGTTTTTTTTTAACTATATTCAGCCTCTTGAGCTTTAATAATTGAACTTACTGCAGTATTAAAAGGTGTATCTATTCCCAATTCTTTTCCTAAAGTTACAACCATTCCATTGATAGCATCTACCTCAGAAAGCCTTTTGGCTTCAACGTCCTGAAGCATGGATGGCTTTGAGTCTAAAAGCTTTTTTCCAAACTCAGTTATATAATTTACTGTATCATCAAAAGTAAAATTTACTTTTTTCATATCGCCCATTTTTTTTGCTTCTAAAGCACATCCTTTGGCTATGTTATACATATGTTCATTATCTATAACTTCACCGACTTTCTTTTTAAATATTGAGCAAGAGCCACTGTAGGCAACATTGCATATAAATTTTTCCCATATTAACTGTTCTATATCACCAAATGCTTTGGCATTAAATCCCGCATCACACCATAGTTTTACAAGATCATTAAGCCTTGTAGAAATTCCACCATTCATTTCTCCAATCCTAATCATACTCATATTATTATGATGAGCATGGCCAGGTCCTTTCATAGATGCTCCAAACCCTTGAGCAACTCCCAGCAGAATATTATCAGTAGGCATATAAGAAGCTATTCTTTCTCCTGCGCCAAGACCATTTTGTATGGTTAGAATTATGGCTTCTTTAGAAATGATCTTACTCAGCTTCGATGCAACTGGGCCAACTCCTGAAGCTTTGGTTGCAATAATATAAAGATCATATTCCTTTGCATCTTCAATATTATTTGAAACTTTAATATTTTTAACATTATTATCTCCACTGAAACCTGAAACTCTTAAGCCATTTTTCTTAATCTCATTTAAATGTTCTTCCCATAAATCTATAGCAAGTACATCATTATTACTTTTGGCAAGAAACGATGCGTAAATAGAGCCCATTGCTCCAGCACCAATAACAGCTATTTTCATTATAAATTCTCCCTTTTGTTATTTGATAAATGTTCCATTATTGAGTTGATCGATTGCGTCAATTAATTCTTGTTGAGTATTCATTACAATTGGTCCATGCCAGGCTACTGGTTCTTGAACAGGAACGCCTGAAATCAGAAGAAATCTTATACCATCATTACCTGATTTAACTTTTACTTCATCCCCCGTATCAAAAGTTATTAACGTTCTTTCTCCTGATTGGTCTGTAATATTAAAATCATGATTATTATAAGATTTTTCTATTTTAATACCTTTTGGTTTTGATGCATAATCAAAGTTACCAGATCCTTCAAATATATAAGCAAAACAATTTCTATAAGTAGATACTGGTATGTTTTTTATTAAGTTGGGAGGTAGGTAAACATCTAAATATTGAGGTTTAGTTGCAATACCTAATACTGGTCCTTTGCAACCTTTATATTCTCCTGCCATAACTTTGATTATACTTCCATCATCATCGAAAAGATTTTGGATATCATTACCTTTAATATCTTGATAGTTAGGGTTTGTCATTTTTAAGTTTGATGGAAGGTTAGCCCATAACTGGAAACCATGCATTTGGCCTAATTGATTACCTTTTGGCATTTCTTGATGAAGTATACCAGATCCAGCTGTCATCCATTGAATATCTCCATCACTCAACTCACCTTTATTACCTAAGCTATCAGCGTGTTCCACTGTGCCTTTTAAAATATAAGTTATTGTTTCTATCCCTCTATGAGGATGCCAAGGAAAACCTTTAATGTAATCTTTTGGATCATTATTTCTAAAATCATCTAGTAATAAAAATGGATCAAATTGACTGGTATCTCCAAACCCAAAAGCCCTATGAAGATTTACACCAGCTCCTTCAATAACTGGAGAAGATTTAGTTGTTTTTAAAATTGGCCTAGGACTCATTTAAAAATTTTCCTTAAAAAGATTTTATACAAATTCTTTATTAATTTAATTTATTAATCTATTTAATAATATTATCAATCTAGTTTAATAATTTACATTATAAAATTTAATAAGAAATCAAAAAAATGATAAATAGTTTATTAGATATAATTTTATCCATTAGTGAAATTCACATAATATTGCCTATTGCAATTTTGGCAGTTTTTTTAGTAGCTATTTCTAAATCTGGTTTTGGAGGAGGTCTTGGTTCTTTAGGTTTGCCAGTTATGGTATTTGCTGTGCCTCCAAAATTTGCAATTGCTGTTTTATTACCCTTATATTTAGTAACGGATGTTTTTGTTGCATATTCATGGAGAAAATTTCCTGTTTTAAAAATCTTAAAATTTATGGTCTTTGGAGGAATCGTAGGACAAATTTTAGGTTGGCTATGTTTTGAATATTTAGAAGATAGATATATTTTAATTTTGATAGGCTTTTTGGCTTTGTTTACTGTAGGTAAATATATTAAATCTGAATTCTTTAATAAAATTATAAAAAAAGAAAAAATTAACAAAATAAAAGCAACGTTTATTCGATCAATTATTTGGTGTGGGTTTTCTGGGTTTTCAAGTTTTGTAGCATTAACTGGAGGAATACCTGCTCAAATATTTCTGTTACCAGTCGGCCTGGAGAGGCAAGCATTTGTTGGGACAATGAGTTTTTATTTCTTAATAATAAATTTAGCTAAGTTACCTTTTTTCTTTAATTTAAATGTTTTTAGTTCTAAAAGTATTATTCTAAGCTTGATTTTAATTCCTGTATTACCTTTTGGTATTTTTCTTGGAAAATGGTTAAATAACAAACTTTCTGATAGGTTGTTTTATCATATAAGTCATGGGGCTTTATTTTTGTGTGGTGTTAATTTAATAATTAAACAAATTTTGTAAGGAGTGAAGTATGGAAAGTGAAATATTTAAAAAAGGTATAGCTAAAAGAAGAAAAGTTTTAGGAGATGCATATGTAGATAAAGCATTAGCCTCTGCTGATGAAATGGGCGCTGATATGCAAAAACTAGTAACTGAGTATGCTTGGGGAGAAATTTGGAATAAAGAAAATTTATCGGATAGAGACAGATCTCTTGTTAACCTTGGAATGATTGCTGCATTAAATAGATCTCATGAATTTAAATTACATGTTAGAGGTGCTTTAAATAATGGGTTGACAAGAAAACAAATTAGAGATGTCGTTCTTCAAATTACAATTTATTGTGGAGCTCCAGCAGGCTTGGAATCTTTAAGAGACATTAGGGAAGTTTTCAAAGAAATTGATTCAGAAAATTTATAATTTAATATTATTTTTAAAATTAAGGTGATTAAATATGATTTGAACATTTTTTTATTTAGCAAGTAATTAAGTAATTATTGGACATACTTTTATGGATAAAGAGCTTAAAAAAATAACCCCAAGCTTTAAAGAAATTTCTTTAAAACAATCTAGTTTTAAAAGTTTATATGGTCTAACTCCAGAAGTTGAACAGGCCATTATTCATGCTATCAATAATAAAAAAAAATCAGGTTTAAAAAAATTAGTTGAACCGTTACATCCGGCAGATCAGGCTGATATGTTGGAAAGGTTATCTAATGAAAATCTTAATACTTTTCTTGATTTATTAGGAAAATCTCTTGATCCAGAAGTGTTGGTTTATCTTGATCAAGATATTCAAGAAAATGTAATAGACCATATTGGTCCCATAGCTCTTGCAAGAGCGATTCATGATTTAGACACTGATGATGCTGTTGATATTTTACAAGATTTAGAAGAAAAAGATAGAGAAGTTGTTATTAAACAACTTCCTTCTTCTGATAGAATTCTTGTAGAAGAAGCATTATCTTTTCCAGAACAATCAGCAGGCCGGTTAATGCAAAGAGAGTTTCTTGCTTTTCCTAGCAATTGGACTGTTGGTCAAACAATAGATCACATGAGAACCAAGCCATTGCATGAAGAGGAAACCTTTTATTCAATTTATATTGTTGATCCTGCTCATAGGTTGCTCGGTGTAATTTCATTATCTAAATTATTGTCTACAAAAAGGCCTGTCAGGCTCAAAGATTTAATGGAAAAGGAGCCAAGAAGCGTTACAATTGAAACGGATCAGGAGGAAGTCGCACTTTTATTTCAACAATATGGTCTAGTAAATATGCCAGTTATAGACCAGCTTAATCGTTTATTAGGAGTTATTGTTGTAGATGATATAGTAGATGTGATTAATGAAGAAGCACAAGAAGATTTATTAGGTCTTGCTGGTGTAAGCGATTTTTCTATAAGAGCATCATTTATTGAAACAGCAAAAGGAAGATTTTCTTGGCTTATTCTTAATATGTTTACTGCTATTTTAGCTTCATCAGTTATAGGCTTGTTTCAAGAGGAAATTGAAAAGCTTGTTGCTCTTGCCGTTTTAATGCCAATAGTCGCATCTATGGGTGGAAATGCTGGCACTCAAACTGTTACAGTAGCTGTAAGAGCATTAGCTACAAGGCAACTTGATTATAGTAATTTACAAAAATTCGTTTTAAGAGAAACATGGGTCGGTATGATGAATGGAGTTTTATTTGCTTTTTTATCAGCTTTGATAGCTTATCTTTGGTTTGGTGATAAGCAAATAGCATTGGTTATGGCGCTGGCAATGATAGCTAATTTATTTTTTGCTGGAATCTTAGGGACATTAATACCATTAACACTAGAAAAAAATAATATTGACCCTGCAATTTCTAGTTCTGTTTTCTTAACAACGGCTACTGATGTGATTGGATTTTTTACATTTTTAGGTTTAGCCGCTTGGATTATCTTGTAAATAAGGGTTTCTATTTTGATTTACCATATGAAAAAAATTGCAGTTGGAATAGATACAATTGAAAGATTAAAAGTTAGACAAGAAATTATTTTCAATCAATACAGTAAAGTTATACATTTAACTAGAAATGCTCCTAAAAAAAGAGATGATCTGATTTCGACAGGCTCTATGTATTGGATTATAAAAAGACGTGTACTGGTTAGGCAAAAAATTTTAGATATTAGCTCAGTAATTCGAGGTGATGGCAGCAAAGGATGTGAGATTGAATTAGACAAAGAATTAATACATGTTATCCCTACACCAATGAGACCTTTCCAAGGTTGGCGATATTATAGTTCAGAAGAAGTTCCTCATGATTTAAGTAGAAATAATAATAATGACGAAGAAATGTTAACTGATGAATTGAATGCGGAATTAATTAAACTTGGTTTATATTAATTAACAATTGTAAATTTATATTTCAATTCTTATTTATAACTTCATAGCTCTATAACTTTCATTGAAGATGATAATAATTATAGTTAGGTCTTACAAATTGTTGTAAGTATAAAATTTTTGGATAAAATAAGCATGATTTCTAAATTATTAAATCGTAAACTAATTGCTTTTATTTTAGTGCTGTTATTTAGTATAGCATCTTATAAGTATCTTGTGTCGACTAAACCACAAGCACAGCCTTTAAAAGTGGTAGAAAAAATTTTCTACGTCAATGCAGTTAAAACTAAAAAATCAGATCATTTTCCAACTTCTGATGCATTTGGAAAAATTGTTTCTTCACGAAGAGGTGATCTTCGTTTTGGAGTTTCTGGAAAAATTGAATATATATCAGATACTTTCCTAAATGGTTCTTTCGTTAAGAATGGTCAAGTTTTGGCAAAGCTAAACCAAAAACGTTACCTACTTGAAATTGAAAGACTTAATGCTGAAACACAAGAATTAAGTAAACAGTTAGATATTCGTAAAAGACAAGTTAAAAGATATAAGTCTATGTTAACAAAAAAAGTTATATCTCAAAATAAATATGATAATGAATTAATACTTTTTTCAAAAAATAATTCTGATTATATCAGATCTAAAATAAATCTAGAAAAAGCAAAAGAAGATCTGTCTGATACTATTTTAATGGCGAAATTTAATGGAAGATTATATAATATAAAAATTAATAAAGGACAGTTTATCTCTAGTAATGAAAAAATAGCTGATATTTTTTCTATTGATGATTTAGAAGTTGAATTTGTAGTTCCAGCTAAAGTTTATTCAGATGCAAAAGTTTTAATAGGAAAGTCGATTCAAGTAACATGGGAAGGTGGAACAGATTCTCTAAAAAAAAATACAGCAATTATTGAAAGAATTGACGGTAAAACTAACGAAGAAGAGGGTGGTGGAAAATTATTTGCCAAAATTAAGCAAAATCTTAATCAAAATGATTATATACCTTTAGGCACATTTGTTCGTATAAATTATCCCCTAGGAGAATTTAAAGGGCTATTTAAATTACCTGAAACTTCTTTGTATGGTGATAAAGTTTATATAGTTGAAAATAGTGTCGCTAAAGAAAAGAAAGTTTCTCTTAAATATAAAGGTTCTGGATTTGTATTAGTTGAAGGAAACCTTAATGATGAAGATTTAATAATTTCTACAAGAATACCAGGTAATCTTCACAACAAAAAGATTTCAGTACTAAACTAATTAAAGATAAAAGAATATAAATTTAAGGTAGAATTTAAATGCAATTTAAAGAGTCAGGTTTTTTAAAATTTTTTGTTGAGCATAGAACTTCTGCTAATATCATTATGATTTTAATGATTGTAATTGGACTTTTATCAATTGGAAGGCTAAATAAGCAATTTTTCCCAGATTTTGATGTTGAAGTAGTAGCTGTCACCATAGATTGGCCAGGAGCAACTGCTGAAGAGATTGATCAAAATATTGTTCAGTTGTTGGAACCTGAATTGAGACCTATTTCAGGAGTAAAAGAAGTTACTTCAAAATCTGTTGAAGGTGTTGGGCGCACTCAAATTGAGTTTAATTATGGTTATGACATTCAAAAAGGAAGAACAGATATAGAGACGGCCGTGTCTAGGATAAATTTTCCTGAAAAAGCAAACAAACCTAAAATAATTGTTGGTGAATTTTTTGATACAGTAACAAGAATTGTATTATCTGGAAACGTTACCTTATCTCAATTAAGAGAAAAATCGAAAAAACTTAAAGAAGTACTTTTAAACTCTGGAGTAGATAAAGTTGATATTCAAGGCCTTCCAAAAGAAGAAATCTTAATAGAAATTTCACAATTTGAAGCAGCAAGGTTAAAATTATCTTTCAATCAAATAGCAAATTTAATTAAACTTGAAACTCAGGATGTGTCTGGAGGTAGTTTTGCAGATGGATCGCTAAGAGTTAGGACTATTGGAGAAAAAAGATTAGTTGAAACTTTTAATAAATTAGAATTAAAGAACTCTAGTTCAGGTGGAAGAATTATACTTGAGGATGTTGCAGAGATAAAATCAAGTGTTGAAAAAGGTAGTATTTTAAAATTTGTTGATGGTAATCCTGCTGTAGAATTATGGGTTAGAAGAAGTAAAACCAGTGATGCTCTTGAAGTTTCAGAAAATGTTCAAAAGGTAATTTCTATTTCAAAAAATATCATTGGAAGTTCTATTAAAGTTGAAACCTATAACACAGCGGCAAATCTAATTGAAGAAAGGATTTCTTTATTAGTTAAGAACGGGTTAAGTGGTCTCTGTATAGTTTTAGCTGTACTATTCCTATTTCTTAGTCGTAATACAGCAATTTGGGTGGCTCTTGGTATTCCAATTGCTTTTCTCGCAACTTTTGGTGTTATGTTTGTTTCAGGTCAATCAATTAACATGATTTCATTATTTGGGCTTATAATGGCCTTAGGAATTGTTGTTGACGATGCAATAGTTGTTGGCGAACATTCTTCTTATCTAAAAACAAAAAGAAAACTTAATAGCTCTCAAGCGCCAGTTGTTGCAGCAACCAGAATGTCTATGCCTGTTATCTCTGCTATGCTTACGACAGTAGCTGCGTTTATCCCTTTATTTATGGTAAAAGGTGTTATTGGTCAAATCATAGCAGCCATTCCTTGGGTGGTTTGTGCTGTGTTAGTTGCAAGTTTGATTGAATGTTTTTTAGTTTTACCAGCACATTTAGCTCATTTTGACAAATCGAACAAAGAAGAAAGTAAATTTAGATTATGGTTTGACCAAAAATTTAATGCTTTTCAAGAAGGTTCTTTTAGGAACTTTGTTACTTTAACTTTTAACTATCGATACGTAACTTTTATGGTTGCGATAGGAATGTTTGTAGTTTCTGTAGGTATGATGTCAGGTGGAAGAGTTTTGTTTAGTTTTTTCCCTACACCTGAAGCTGATATCGTAATAGTTAATTATAAAATGCACTCTGGATCAACAAAATCTCAAACAACTAAAATGTTAGAGAATATTGAAAAAGGATTAAACAAAACTTCATCTCAATTTTCTAATTTACCAGGGTTAGTAAAATTTAATATGTCAACTATTGGAAGCAGAACTTCTTTTTCAAATGAAGCTGGTCCTAATTCTAAAGGTAACGATATTTTAGGTTCAATGGTAGTTGAGTTAATAACAGCAGATAAAAGAAAAGTAAGAACTAAAGAATTTATAAAAGTTTGGAAAGAGAACATTGAAAATGTATCTGGCTTAGATAAATTAACAATAAGAGCACCTAGTGGAGGCCCTCCAGGAAGAGATCTGGATGTAAGGCTTCAAGGCAAAAACTTAGATACTCTTAAATTAGCTTCAAATGAATTAATAGAAATTGCTAGAACAATACCAGGTGCAACTTCTTTGGATGACAACTTAGAATATGGTGTTCAAGAAAGAATTTTAAGCATTACAAATAAAGGTCAATCTTTAGGATTATCAATTTTAGATATTGGTGAACAGGTAAGGTCAGCTATTAATGGTACTATCATTTCTAAATTTCCTAAAGGTGACGAAGAGGTTACAGTACGTTTAAAATTATCTGAGAATGAACAACTTACAGATATGATTACAGATTTAAGAATTATTTCACCTACAGGAGTTAGTTTTAAATTAAAAGATATAATTAAAATAGATGAAAAACTTCCCTTTGCTTCAATAAATAGAAAAAATGGTTTCAGAGAAGTAACTGTTTCTGGCGATCTTTTTCCTCTACTGATGAACACTTCTCAGGCAAGGCAGTTTTTAATGGAAAACGGACTACCTGAAATTGCTAAAAAATATAACGTTATCTATAGATTTGATGGTAAAGATTTAGAACAAAAAGAAACATTCTCTGATATGGGAACTGGTTCAGTAATAGGTTTGTTGTTAATTTATTTTATCTTAGCATGGGTTTTTAAATCTTGGTCTAGGCCATTTTCAATTATGATTATGATACCTTTTTCATTTATAGGTGCAGTTCTAGGTCATTATTTATTAGGCTTAACAATGTCAATATTATCTATGTTTGCTCTTTTAGCTTTAGCAGGAATTGTTGTGAATAATTCAATTATTTTAGTGTCGACTATTGAAAGAAGATTAGAAGATTTAAAAAATAATAATAAAAATAAAGATGAAGAAAGTATTATAAATGAATCAATAATAACTGGAGTAGTAGATAGATTTAGGCCTGTTTTATTAACTTCACTTACTACAATTGGTGGATTATCAGCACTTATGTTTGAAAAATCATTACAAGCTCAATTTTTAATACCAATGGCAGCAACTATTGTTTTTGGTTTAGGTGTAACAGCATTACTTGTTCTTGTTATAGTTCCGGCTATGATGGGTATAAGTAATGATATGTCTAATTTAATTAAAAAAGTTAAAAGGTAATGTTTTGTTAAATAAATACCTCATTAAAAATTCAGCTAGTTTTTCTTTATCAGACGTTAAGTTTAATAAAGATGGATTAATACCAGTTATTTCTCAATGCATGAATTCAGGAAAAATATTAATGATGGCTTGGATGAATAAAGATGCACTAGAAAAAACTATAAAAAGTAAAAATATTTTTTATTATTCACGATCAAGGGCTCAATTATGGCGTAAAGGAGAAAGTAGCGGGAATTTTCAAAAGCTACATGAACTCCGTTTAGATTGTGATAATGATACATTGTTAGCCTTAATTGAACAAACTGGTGTAGCTTGTCATACGGGTGCTCATAGTTGTTTCTTTAAAACTTTATATGATGCTGATGATGAGTAATATTAATAAACCAGGCTCATTTGGAAGTAGTCGGGGGATATCTAAAAAGCCAAAAAAAGATAATACTAGAAAGCCTTCTAGTACTAGGTGGATTGGAAGACAATTGAATGACCCTTATGTTTTAGAAACTCAAAAAAGAGGTTATAAATCAAGAGCTGCATTTAAATTGTTGCAAATAAATGAAAAACATAATTTTCTTAAATCAGGCCTTGCTGTAATAGATTTAGGTTGTGCTCCTGGTGGATGGCTTCAAATAGCATCTCAAAAAGTTTGTTCTGTGAATGGAAAAGAAAAAGTCGTTGGTGTAGATCTTTTGCCTACTGAGGATATTCCGGGTTGCATCTCGATTGTTGGGGATATTTTAGATCAATCAGTAGGAAAAAACTTAATTCAAATTCTTGGGTGTCGTCCAAACATTGTAATATCAGATATGGCAGCTAATACAACTGGTCATAGGCAGACTGACCATATTAGAACAACATATCTTTTGGAATCAGCATTGGATTTTGCAATTGAAAATTTACAAAAAAATGGTGTTTTTTTAGCAAAGTGTTTTAAAGGTGGAGCAGAGATAGAAGCTTTATCTTTAATGAGAAAATATTTTGCAAAAGTAAGTCATATTAAACCTGATGCAAGCAGAAAAGAATCAGTAGAAGGTTACGTTATTGCTTTGGGATTTAAAGAGTTATAAATTACTTAAAATTAACTTTGCAAATCTAATGACAAAAGTATATATCTCATTAGCAACGCTCATATTATTATTTCAAATAATAATTATGACTTAACAAATTTAGCGTTGGAAAATGAAAAAATGATTATTGAAGAAGCTTATACCTTTGATGATGTGTTACTTCAGCCTGCTCATAGTTTTTTTGGTCCTGCAGATGCTAAAGTTAATACCTTTATAACCAGTGATATTAAACTTAATATACCCCTTTTATCTGCAGCTATGGACACGGTTACAGAGCATAGACTAGCAATTACTATGGCTCAACTTGGTGGAATGGGTGTTTTACATAAAAATTTTACAATAAAAGATCAAGCTGCAGAAGTTAAAAAAGTTAAAAAATTTGAAGCTGGAATGGTTGTTAACCCTGTTACAATCAATCCTACTCAAACTCTTGGTGATGCATTTAAATTAATGGAAAAATATAAAATAAGTGGAATTCCAGTTGTCGAAGGTAATAAAAACAAATTAGTTGGAATACTTACTAATAGAGATGTTAGATTTGCAAATGATTATAATCAAACAGTATCCGCTCTTATGACTAGGGATGTAATAACAGTTAAGGAAAGTGTTAGTGCGGAAGAAGCTAGAAAATTGTTACATACTCATCGTATAGAAAAATTAGTAGTGGTTGACGATGAAAACTTTTGCGTTGGGTTAATTACCGTTAAAGATATGGAAAAAGCACAAAATCATCCTCAAGCCTCTAAAGATAATCAAGGAAGATTGCGTGTTGCTGCTGCTACTGGTGTGGGCAAAGACGGACTAGCTAGGGCTGAGGCATTAATTGAAGCAGGGGTAGACATTCTCGTTGTAGATACTGCTCATGGTCACAGTGAAATGGTCTTGGATGCTGTTAGAAAGTTATCTAAACTATCTAGTTCTGTTAGAATAATTGGAGGCAACGTTGCTACAGGTGATGCAACAAAGGCTTTAATAGACGCAGGTGCAAATGGTGTTAAAGTTGGCATTGGGCCGGGTTCTATTTGTACTACTAGAATGATTGCTGGAGTAGGAGTTCCTCAGCTTACAGCTATACTTGATTGTGCCAAAGCAGCTCAAAAAAATTCAATACCTATTATTGCTGACGGAGGCATTAAATATTCAGGAGATATAGCTAAAGCTATAGCTGCAGGAGCTAGTGCTGTAATGGTTGGATCATTATTAGCAGGAACGGATGAGACACCAGGAGAAGTTTTTTTATTTCAAGGAAGATCGTATAAATCATATAGAGGTATGGGTTCGTTAGGGGCGATGGCTAGAGGTTCAGCTGACCGATATTTTCAAGCTGAAATAGAAACTTTAAAACTAGTTCCAGAAGGTATTGAAGGCCAAGTTCCATATAAAGGGCCTTCAGAAAATGTGATACATCAGTTAGTTGGTGGTTTAAAATCTGCAATGGGTTACACTGGTAATGAGAATATAAAGAAAATGCAAAAAAATTGTAAATTTAAACGTATTACAAATGCAGGTCTTCGAGAAAGTCATGTACATGACGTTACTATTACAAGAGAAGCTCCAAATTATCGTCCTTCATAATGTTAGTTCAAGAACGTATTTTTTCAGTATTAGAACTCTTAAAACTATCATATCAAGGTGACAATGTAATCACATCAAGAGTTCAAAGTTATTTTCGTACAAGAAAATTTATTGGTTCACAAGATCGAAATTTTATTTCAAGTTGTTTTTGGAATATTATAAGACATAGATCAAAAATTAGATGGCATATTAAAAACATTAATATTCATCAAACTATAGAAAATGAAATTATTTTAGAGCTATATTTTTTAAACTTAAAATATCAAAATAATATTAAAGAAATTAAAAATATTTTTCTTGTAAAATATAAAGATATAAAAAAAATTAGTGAAAATGAATTGGAATTTTTAGATAGATTGCGTTTTGATAGTTTTTATAATAATAAAATGCCTAATGATATCTTTTATGAATTACCTAATTTTTTATTAGAAAGTATAAAAAAGGGTTTTCCAGATAATTGGAAAAATATTGTTTTATCTTTAGGAAATGAAGCATATTTAGATATTAGAGTTAATGGGTTAAAAGAAAAATCTCGAAATGAAATTAAAGTCATGCTTAAAGATATAAAAGTAGAGACTGAGTTAACTAAATTTTCTCCAATAGGTATACGATTTTTAAAAAGATACCCAATAGAAGGGCATAAATTATATAAATCTGGACATATAGAAATTCAAGGAGAAGCCTCTCAAATAGCAAGCTTGTTATTAGGGGCTAAACCTAGAATGTCAGTTGCTGATATATGTAGTGGAGCAGGAGGAAAGTCTCTTGTATTAGCTGAAATTATGAAAAATAAAGGAAGAGTTCTAGCAATTGATACAAATGAAAAAAGATTAGATAATGCTGGGGCTAGATTTAAAAGAGCTGGTATTCATAATATAGAGAGAAAACTTTTAAATAAATCTTGGCAAGTGAAATCTATGGCAAAGAAATTTGATTTGGTTTTAATTGATGCCCCATGTTCAGGTATAGGCACATGGTCTAGAAATCCTGAATCACGGTTTAATTTTACAAAAGATAATTTATACAATTTAATAGAAACACAAGCTAAACTTTTAGAAAAAGGAGCAATGATGGTTGCTCCCGGAGGTAAACTAGCATACATGGTATGCTCATACTTACCAGAAGAAGGTGTAGATCAATTAGAAATATTTAAAAAAAATAATAGAGAATTTTTTGAAATAAATTTAAAGCATATGTGGGAAGATACTATATCATTAATGGATGGAACTAAATATCCTTTTAGTAATGAAAAAAAAAATCATATTATATTAGATCCTTCAATTCATAAAACAGATGGTTTTTTTATTTCTATGTTTCAAAGACAAAGGTAATATTTTTAAAAAATGAAAGACAAACAATGAAAAATGACGTGGTTTTAATTATTGATTTTGGAAGTCAAGTAACACAGCTCATAGCAAGACGATTAAGAGAACTAAATGTCTATTGTGAAATTCATCCATTTCAAAAAATTAATGATATTTTAACTAATAAATTTTCTCCAAAGGCTATCATTTTATCTGGAGGTCCGGCTAGTGTTATTGACGATAATTCTCCAAAACCACCTAAAATTATTTTTGAGATGGGAATTCCTATATTAGGAATATGTTATGGACAACAAATAATGATGAAAATGCTTGGTGGCAAAGTGATTTCAGGATCAGGAACTTCAGAGTTTGGGAAATCATTTATAAAAAAAGTTGATGCCAAAATAGAATTTTTAGAAGGGTGGTTTGAAGATAATAACGTTGAACAAGTATGGATGTCACATGGTGATCATGTTTCTGAAATTCCAAATAATTTTAAAGTTTTTGCAAAATCTGAAAATGCTCCATTTTCAATTATAGGAAATCTTGATAAAAATTTTTATGCCGTTCAATTTCATCCTGAAGTTATTCATACTCCAAATGGTAAAACTCTTCTTAAAAATTTTTTAAAAATAGCGAAGGTTTCCTTAGATTGGAATATGAAGGCATATAGAGAAGAAGCAATTTTAAAAATCAGAAAAACCGTTGGAAACAATAAAGTAATTTGTGCTTTATCTGGAGGTGTAGATAGTTCAGTAACGGCTATATTAATTAACGAAGCAATTGGAGATCAATTAACATGTATATATGTTGATAATGGTTTAATGCGCGACAAAGAAAGTGAAGAAGTTATTGCATTGTATACTAATCATTATAAATTAAATTTAATTGCTCTTAATGAACAAGAACTTTTTCTATCTAATTTAAAAGGCATATCGGATCCTGAACAAAAGCGTAAAATAATTGGTAAACTGTTTATTGACGTTTTTCAAAAACATGCTTTAAAACTTGGTAACGTTAAGTATCTTGCTCAAGGAACTTTATATCCTGATGTCATTGAAAGTGTAAGTTTTTCTGGAGGACCTTCTGTAACTATCAAGTCTCATCATAATGTTGGTGGACTTCCAGAAAAAATGGATATGAAACTTATAGAGCCTCTTAGAGAATTATTTAAAGATGAGGTAAGAATATTAGGAAAAGAATTAGGTATTCCAGATGAATTTATTGGAAGACATCCTTTTCCTGGTCCTGGGTTAGCAATAAGATGTCCTGGTGAAATTACAATTGAGAAATTAGAGATTTTAAGAAAAGCCGATGCTATTTATATTGAACAAATAAAAAAACATGATCTTTATGATAAGATTTGGCAAGCGTTTGCAGTTATTTTGCCTGTGAAAACAGTTGGTGTTATGGGAGATGCTCGAACTTATGATTATGTATGTGCACTAAGGGCAGTAACATCAATTGATGGTATGACTGCTGATTATTACCCATTTACACATGAATTTTTAGGAGAAACCGCAACCAAAATAATAAATAATGTTAGCGGAATTAATCGTATTACATACGACATTACATCTAAGCCACCAGGAACCATAGAGTGGGAGTAGTTTCTCTTTTCTAAACCATTGTTTTTATTGCATTTTTTCTAATTTTGTAGTTACAAAATAGTTACAAAGTGGTAATAGTTAACACAGTTTTTCAACAAATTCTAAATCTTGTTACAAGAAAAGTTACAAGATTTTTAAACTA
>CAJJBL010000053.1 GCA_905182395.1 alpha proteobacterium SCGC AAA536-G10
GATTCATGGTCCTGCAATCATTTGTGAGTCTACTGGCACAAATGTTATTGACGACGGTTGGATAGCAAATTTAGATAAATTATACAATTTAACCTTAACTAGAAATCAAAAAAAAGTTAATAAAAAAAGCATTGGGACATCTGTAGACGTTGTAATGCTAGAAGTATTTAACAATCTTTTTATGAATATAGCAGAACAAATGGGAGCAACTCTAGCAAACACAGCTTATTCAGTAAATATTAAAGAAAGATTTGATTTTTCATGCGCTCTTTTTAACGCTTCAGGTGCATTGGTTGCAAATGCTCCTCATGTGCCTGTTCATCTTGGGTCAATGTCTGAAGCTATAAGGACTGTAATAAAATTAAATAAGGACAATATTTTTTCAGGTGATGTTTTTGTTTTAAACGCCCCTTTTAATGGTGGAACACATCTTCCAGATGTTACGGTGATAACTCCAGTATTTAACAACGAACAAAATAAAATTCTTTTCTTTGTTGCCTCGCGTGGACATCATGCTGACATAGGAGGAAAAACGCCAGGGTCAGCTCCTCCTGATTCAAAACATATTGATGAAGAAGGAGTTCTAATAGACAACTTTAAAATGTTTGAAAAAGGTGTTTTTCGTGAAAATGAAATTAGGAAAATACTAGCTTCTGGGAAATACCCATGTAGGAATATTGAACATAACATGGCTGATCTTGCAGCCCAAGTAGCCGCTAATGAAACTGGTATTAGAGAGATTAAATCAATGATCAATCATTTTGGCATAGAAACAGTTCATGCTTATATGGACCATGTTCAAGATAATGCTGAAGAATGTATTCGTAACGCAATAACTAGATTAGAAGAAGGTAAATATGAATATGAACTTGATAATAATGAGTTTATAAAAGTTTCAATCAAAGTTGATAAGGTTAAACGTGAAGCAACGATTGACTTTACCGGAACTGCAAAGAAAAATCCTTTTAATTATAATGCTCCAATGGCTGTTTGCCATGCTGTAATCCTTTATGTCTTTAGAACATTAGTGGGAACAAACATTCCTTTAAATGAAGGATGTTTTAAACCTCTTAATATAATAATACCGAATAACTCTATGATAAATGCTCAATACCCATCAGCTGTCATTGCGGGTAATACAGAAGTAAGTCAATTAACTTGTAATGCCCTTTTTGGAGCTCTAGGCATCATTGCCGGAAGTCAGGCTACAATGAATAATTTTGTTTGGGGAAATGATAAAATACAGAATTATGAAACTATATGTGGTGGTACTGGTGCAGGACCTAATTTTCATGGCACATCTGCTGTTCAAACACATATGACTAACACTAGAAGCACCGACCCCGAAATACTGGAATCTCGATTTCCAGTTAGATTGGAAGAGTTTTCAATAAGAAAAAAATCAGGTGGTAAGGGAAAATTTAACGGCGGTGATGGTGCGACAAGAAAACTAAGGTTTCTTGAGCCAATGATGGTTACAACTCTGTGTTCTCATAGAAGAGTTCCTCCTTTTGGAGTGGACGGAGGACAGCCAGGGGAATGTGGAAAAGAATGGCTAGAAAGAAAAGATGGTACAGTGTTAAAGTTGAAAGGAAATGATAGTTGCAATGTTGAAATTGATGATTTGTTTATAATGGAAACACCAAGTGGAGGTGGGTTTGGAACTGGATAAATTAAATAGACTTCATATAACTTATTAACTTATCATTTAAATCCTTATTAGGAATGTGAAATCTATCTACTGTCTGATCCCAGTTAATATCCTTAAATGCTCTTTTTAAAATTTCATAATTATCACTTTTACTAATATCCTGTTCTAACATAGATCTTGAGTAAAGAATTAAAGCTAAGGACCTTGAGTCCATTACTCTAAGTTCAAAACTAAGTTCGATTACTTTGTTAAAATTATCAGCAAAGAAATGACCAAGTATTAAATCTTTTATCCGATTATCTGATGTTGATTGTCCCTGTGGCACAGGATCTAAATCAAAAGCTTTATTAAGTAATTCAAGACCTTCATCAACTTTACCAATTCTTACCAAAACTTCTCCATAGCCTGATAAAACTCTAGGATCGTTAGGGACCATATTAAAAGATTTTTTTCCATGATCTTCTGCTAGAATATAATCATGGTTACTTAAATAAACTGCAGACAACATTCTATGACATTCAAAATCATTTTCATTACATTCTAATGATTTATCAATATTTCTTTTAGCTTCTGCAAACAGTATTTCTGTTTCTTTATCTGAAAATCCTCTAAACATCGCCTGCCCTAAAGTGCATACTTTCCAAGCATAAGCTTGAGCATTATTAGGATCCGCTTGAATAGCTTTATCAAAATATTCAAGAGCCTCTCCATTAGCCTCTTTTGTGAATTGATGATGTTTTTCCTTACCTCTAAGCAAATATTCATATGAACTGATGTTTTCAGTTGGTTTTCTTTTTGATCTTTGTAAGGAGCTTATTTCTATCTCGCCAAGTAAAGTTATAGATATTTTTCTAACAATTTCATCTTGTAAATCAAAAATATCATCAAGAACTCTATCATATTTATTGCTCCAAATAATACTATCATCTCTAGCATCACTAAGTTCAATATTTATCCTAACTCTTTTTCCAGAAGCTCTAATACTTCCATTTACTATAAAATCTAAATTAAATTCTTTAGAAAACTCTTTAATATCTTTTTTCTCATCTTTAAAATTAATAGAAGTTTGTCGAGAAAGAATTTCAAATTCTCTCATCATTGAAAACTCTGTTATTAAATCTTCACAGATACCATCTACTAAAAAACCACTATCTTCATCGTTACCAGTATTCGTAAAAGGTAAAATTGCAAATTTCAGTTTTTTATTTATAGATTTTTGTGACTTTTCCTTAAACTTATTCAAACCATCTCCTAAAATAGAAAAAACTTCAAACGCTTCAGAAATATTTTTTAATTCAACTTTTCCTAATGGGTATATTTTTTCATCAATTTTTTTATTTATCTGTTGTCTAACAATATCTGAAATAAGTATTTCACTGACTGGACATTGGCCTTCTAATCGAGCGGCTATATTAACTCCATTACCATAAACATTATCACCTTCAATAATAATATCATCTAAATGAATACCCACTCTCCATAAAAGTTTTGGATCCACTTCTATTTTCTTATTTCTAGCTAATATTGCGTTTTGAAATTCTATAGCAGCATTTGCACATTCAACAGGACTTTGAAATTCAGCAATAACGGAATCTCCTGCTGTATGAAAAATACGACCTGAAAATTGTTCAATAATTGGATCAATTATATCACGACATGCCTTAAGGCTAGCTAAAGTTTTTTCTTCTTGTTCTTCCATATGCATACTAAAACCAACACAATCAGTCGCTAGAATTGTTGTTAATTTTCTTTTAACTGTAGACATATGAAATGAGGTTCCTAATTTACCTTTAAAATTTAGGTAATATTAACATCTTAAATATAAAAAAAAATATTTAATATTAATAAACATTAATAAAAAATTAATCAGTAAACATTATTTTTTTAAAATTAATCTTAAATATTTAATATTTTAATACATAAAGGAACAAGTATCGATGTAATAAGTCCAGTCAATCCCATTGCAACTGCAGAAAAAACACCTGCGTTAGTATCTTTGCTCATCGCTCTTGCTGTGCCTATACCATGACTAGCTAAACCTAATGCAAAACCTCTTGCTTCCATTTTTTTTATTCCCATTAAATCAAAAACAAATATGGCTAAAGAAGCTCCAATCACTCCTGTTGTAAAAGTAAAAATAGCTGTTAATGAAGGTATTCCTCCAATTAACTCACTAATACCCATTGCAATAGGGGTGGTAACACTTCTAGGTAATAAGCTTAGAATTAATTCATCATTCAAATGGAATAATGTAGATAAAAAGTATGTAATTAATATAGAAAATAAAGATCCTATAAAAATAGAAATAACTATCGCTTTTGAATTTTGAACGATTAATTGCCAATTTTTATATATAGGAATAGCTAAACATACTGTTGCAGGACCTAGTAAAAAATGTATAAATTTTGCTCCATCAAAATAACGTTCATATTGAACATCAAATATCAAAAGTACAGAGCTTACTAGTAAAATACTTATTGCAACAGGATTTAATAACGGAAATAAATTTGATTTTCTATAAAGGAAATCTGCGGTCAAGTATGCACCTATAGTTAAGGTTAACCAAAACAAAGGCTCCGCCTGAAGATATACCCATATACTATAAAGTTTTTGCTGATCAATCATTTTATTTTTGATCTTTAAGAAGTTTTTCCATTAAAAAGCCTGTAAGAGCTAAAGTTAACAAAGTTCCAATTACAAGAACTAAGATAACCTCTACTAAACTCTCCTCTAAAAAGGATAAATGCATTACTACACCCACTCCTACTGGAACAAATAGAAGTGGCAGGTAATGCAAAAGATTTTCAGCTGATTTAAATAAATTTAAATTAATTGTTTCACTAAATTTAAAATCAAGTTTTTTAAATAATAATAAAGTAATTAATAATAAAACAAGACCTATTACAGGACCAGGAATACTAAGTTCTAAAATTTTTTGAATTAATTCACCTAATAACTGAAAAAGGAAAATTAAAAAAATACTGTTAAGCATAGATTTATACTGACTAAAAAAATGCTTGAATACCTGTTTGTGCTCGACCTAGAATTAAAGCATGAACATCGTGAGTACCCTCGTAAGTATTTACAGTCTCTAAATTCATAAGATGACGCATTACCTGATATTCAGCATGAATTCCATTTCCTCCATGCATATCTCTAGACATTCTAGCTATATCCAAAGCTTTTCCACAATTGTTACGTTTTATAAGTGATATTGCTTCAGGTGCTAATCTTCCATTATCAAAAAGTCGACCTACTTGAAGCGCAGCGCTTAAACCTAATGTAATTTCAGTTTGCATATCAGCTAATTTTTTTTGGATTAATTGTGTGGCAGCCAAGGGTTTTCCAAATTGTTTTCTATCTAATGTATATTGCCTTGCTCTATGCCAACAATCTTCTGCAGCCCCCATTACTCCCCAAGCAATTCCATATCTAGCACTATTCAAACATCCAAATGGTCCTTTTAAACCAGACACATTAGGCATCAGACTATCGTCAGGAACAAACACTTCATCCATAACAATTTCACCCGTAATAGACGCTCGAAGAGATAGTTTTCCTTTGATTTTAGGAGCAGTAAGCCCTTTCATTCCTTTTTCAAGAATAAAACCTTTAATAGCCCCAGCATGCTCTTTTGATTTTGCCCAAACAACAAAAACATCAGCTATTGGTGAATTAGAAATCCACATCTTTGAACCAGATATGGTATATCCACCCTTAACCTTCGTAGCTGTTGTTTTCATTGATCCAGGGTCCGAGCCAGCATCTGGCTCAGTTAATCCAAAACAGCCAATTAATTCGCCAGAAGCTAATCCAGGCAGATACTTTTCTCTTTGTTCTTCACTACCATACTTATAAATTGGATGCATAACTAAAGATGATTGGACTGACATCATTGATCTATATCCTGAATCTACCCTTTCTACTTCTCTTGCAACTAGACCATAAGAAACATAAGAAGCTCCTGCACAACCATATTTTTCAGGAATAGTAATTCCTAACAGTCCAAGCTTACCCATTTCTTTAAATATTTCTTTATCTGTTTTTTCATCTAAAAAAGCCTCTTCTACTCTTGGCATAAGTTTAGATTGAGCATATTCATGAGCTGATGCTTGTATAAGGGTCTCTTCTTCTGAAAGTAAAGAATTCAATAAAAGAGGGTCCTCCCAATTGAATTGAGCTTTTGAAGCATTAGTAGCTTTTATATCAAGCACATTTTTATCTTTACTTTGAGAGAGATTATTTTCCATTAATTTTCCTTTAAATTTCATTTAAATATTATTTACTTAATTAAATTAATTAATTCAACTTGATTACGGTTTTAATAGGTTAGATAAATGCCTTTCAACAAAATCTAATCTATCCTGCCCCCAGTATATTTGATCATTTACAATATATGTTGGTGCTCCAAAAACATTTTTCTCAATGGCAAATTTTGTTCCAGATTTCATTTCCTCTTCACATTCTTCACTTTTTGCATAATTTAAAATTTCATTTGCATCTAAATCCATTTTTTTTAAAATGTTAACAAGAGTTTCTTCATCATCAATATTAAGATTTTCTACCCATAAAGCATTCATAATATTATTTGCAAGATTAAAAGCTTGATTAATATTTTTACGTTTAGAAGCAATTATTATCAAAGAAGGCAATAAAGATTTTGATGGAAAATACTTTGGCTCAAGGTTTAAATTAATTTTTAAAAAATCTCCCCATCTTTTTAATTCTTGCAACCTAATTTTTTGTCTTTGAATGGGTCTTTTTGAAACAGGGACACCTCCTGAGAGAGGAAAAATTTCTCCATAATTTACAGGATACATATTTACATTAACATTAAATTTATTAACAATTTCAATAAACCGTTGATGACCCATAAATGACCATGGACTTCCTGGGCTCATAAAGTATTCTACTGTTACCATAACTTCCTCATTTTAATTTTTAGTTAGAACCAAAGCCTGATCCTTCAACTTTATACTCATCTCTTGGAGGACTAAAAACATCTAAAACTTTTGCTCCGTTAGGACCTCCAATAATACCATGATCTACTCCGCCAGGAGTTTGCCAAAAGTCACCTTTATTAATTATGATTTCTTCTCCATCTTGAATTCGTATACCTGAACCTTCTATTAGGTAACCCCATTGTTCTTGAGGATGTGAATGTATCTTGCCTTTTGCATTTGCCTCTATAGTCACAACTGATAACATTGCTTCTTGACCACAAAAGATTCTAGTGGAAATACCATCACCTAAAACTCTTTTAATACCAGTATCCAAGTCATCAATATTATGAAAAAACTCTTTTTGGCTCATAAAGATCTCCTAAAGTAAGAATTAAACAGGCTTATCACCAGCAAAGGTGATGCGATGCATTAATCTTCTCTGTCCATGGTAATCATTTATTGGGTTATGCATAGTACATCTATTATCCCATAATGCTACAGATCCTGGCTTCCATTTAAATCTACAAGTAAATTCGGATTTAATTTGATGCTTAAAGAGATATTCTAAAATAGGAGCACTTTCTTCTTCTGACATTCCGACGAAATGTGTTGTATGTGCTTCGTTAACATATAAAGATTTTCTTTTAGTTTCAGGATGAGTTCTAACAACTGGATGAATAGCAGTTAACTCATCTCCTTTCAAACCAACTGAAGCGTGCTTCATAATATCTGATCTAGTTTTAGCTACACGAGATTTTCCAGAAATATTAACACCTTTTAAAGTATCTAAAAATTTACGCATTCCATCAGAAAGTCTTTCATAGGCTAAATATTGGTTGGCAAATTCAGTGTCTCCTCCAAACTCGGGAGTTTCAAGAGCATACAGCATCGTTCCCATTGGAGGTTTTTCTTGATAAGTGGTGTCACTATGCCAAATGCCTCCAAAATTATTTATATCCGTTTCTTTTTTTAGAATTGGAGTAATTTCAGGAAAATCTTCTAAACCTTTTACAAATGGATAAACTACTGGTTTCCCAATTTTATTAGCAAAAAGTTTTTGAGAAGCTGGGTCAAATTTTTGATCTCTAAAAAATATTACTTGATAATCTAACAACGCGTTATAAATATCTGACATTATTTCATCAGACATGTTTTTAGACAAATTAACATTTTGTACTTCCGCTCCTAAAGATCCTGCTAAAGGACTTACAATAATATTATTATATTCAGTTTTAATTGACGAAGTAGTTAACATTTGAAGACCTATTTTATAATTAAAAAAAATAAAAAATTTATTTATGAATATTATTATTTTAAATTAGTTGCACAAATATAATATAAATAGCAATAATAATAGAATAAAAATAGTCATAAATTAAATTAAATTGAATGAATATTAATAAAATGAATGAAAATAAGTCGCCCCATTTACCTGTAAGACAAAAATGGCTAGATCAGCATATTGAGGAAGCAATTTTGCCTGAACTTCAAATAATAGATCCTCATCATCATCTATGGGATGCTGGGTTTGGAAGATACTATGTAGAAGAATTACTAAAAGATATAAAATCATCAGGCCATAATGTTGAATCTACTGTTTATATCATGAGTTCTTCAAATACTAAAATCTACGCTAAAGATGGCCTAGAAGAATTCAGATCATTATCAGAGATTAAATTTGCGACTGATGAGGCTAAAAGAGCTGATTTAATTCCTCATAATCATGTTAAAGTTAACGCATCAATTGTAGGCTCAGTAGACCTAACTTTTGGAAAAAAATTAGAACCAGTTTTAGAAAAAGCTATTGATATAAGTGAAGGTCGTCTTAAAGGAATAAGAATGCTTTTAGCATCTCACCAAGACCCTAGAATTAATTCGGGTGCGGTTAGATCTGATCTTGGTTTAATGCTTCATCCTAATTTTATAGATGGAGCTAAATGTATTCAAAATTCTAATTTATCTCTAGATTTCTGGATATACCATACTCAACTAAATGAATTAGAACAAATTGCAAAAGCTTTACCTGACTTAACTATAATTCTCAATCATGTTGGGGGGCCTATTCATTTAGGTGAATATGAAGGAAAGCAAGCTTTAACTCATAGAGAGTGGCGATTAGCTATGATGAGATTATCTAGAATTCCAAATATCAATGTTAAACTTGGTGGATTAGGTATGGCTGTCAATGGAGCTAAATTTCATGAAAAAAATATCCCTCCTAACTCAACTCAATTATCTGATATTTGGAAACCATGGATTTATGAAACCCTTGATATGTTTGGGTTTGATAGATGTATGTTTGAAAGCAATTTTCCAGTAGATAAAGGATCTTGTAGTTATGGTGTATTATGGAATGCATTTAAAATTTTAGCTAAAAATATGTCTAAAGACGAAAAAAATAAATTGTTTAAACAAAATGCTTCTAGAATATACAAAATTAAATAATAACGTTTTTAAAGGATGAAAATGAAAGAAGTTTCTATTCTCGAACAATCAGTATCAGTTGAGGGCAAACCACAATCTGTAACAATTCAAGATAGTATTAATTTAGCTAAAACAGCAGAAAAACTTGGTTATAAGAGATTTTGGGTATCAGAACATCATAATCATCCAACAATAGTAGGAACTGCTCCAGAAGTGCTAATGGCAGCAATTGCAACACAAACAAAAAATATTAGAATTGGTAGTGCTGGAATTATGCTGCCTCATTATTCTCCATTTAAAGTGGCTGAACAATTTAGAGTGCTTGAAGCATTAGCTCCCAATAGAATTGACTTAGGACTTGGAAGAGCTCCTGGATCAGATGGAAGAACCGCTCTGGCTTTAAATCCTAACAGCAGAAATGATAGTGAACAATTTCCAGGTCATGTGAGAGATTTAATGGCTTGGGTAAATAATGAAAAATTAATAGAAGGCCATCCATTTGGAAGTTTAATAGCCCAGCCCACTTCTGAAACAGGCCCAGAAATGTGGATGCTTGGGACTTCCAATTATGGAGCTCAATTAGCTGCTTACCTAGGGATTCCATATTGTTTTGCTCACTTTATAACTAATGGCTCTGGAATGAAAAGTGCTATCGAAATCTATAAGTCAGAATTTCAACCTAATAAAAAATATAAAAAACCTAGGGTAAACGTTTGTTTATGGGCGTTAACTGCTAAAACAAATGATGAAGCAAAATATTTGTTTTCCTCAAGAGCTGCATGGAAAATTGGAAGAGATATAGGGCATTTAGGACCTATTACTGATCCTGATAATGCTTTAAATATTATTAATAGTAATAATTGGGAAAATGAATATAACCATATGTATGAAAACTCTCTTGTTGGAGAAATTAATTATACAAAAGATAAAATTGATAAGTTAATTAAAGAAAATGATGTTGATGAAATTTCTATACTTTCTTGGTGCCATGACGAAAATGCAAGGATAAAATCATATGAATTATTTTCTAACGCATATGAATTAAATATAAAAAATACAAACTATAAAAATGTGTCTGTTAACTAAATCAAAAAAAAATTGTAATTAAATTAAAAATTATTAAATATTGGAGATAAATTTTGATTTTTATCAAAAAAACTTTTGCTAAATATAAAACATTAATAATTATGTTTTTGTTTATTCCATTTTTAACAGGATGCTTCCAAACTAATATGAAACAATTTGAAAAAAATACTCCACAACTAGATTTATTTAACTTTTTCAAGGGAGATACAATCGCGTATGGAATTTTTGAAGATAGATTTGGAAATTTAAAACGACAATTTAGAGTAAACATAAAAGGTGAAGTAAATAATCAATTATTAATTTTAGATGAAGATTTTCTTTACGACGATGGAGAGAAAGCTAAAAGAATATGGAATATAAAAAAAATCACTGATGAAAACAAAAATATAAGTTATGTCGGAGAAGCCGATGATGTAGAAGGCATAGCTTCAGGTTCGATATCAGGAAATGCATTAAATTGGTCATATGATATTTTTCTAAATATAAAAGGTAGTAACATAAAAGTTCATTTTAATGATTGGATTTACCAACAAAGCGACAATGTTGCAATTAATAGAGCTTATGTTAGTAAATTTGGAATTAATATAGGTTCTGTAACTTTAGTTTTTCTTAGAGGCAAAACTGCTGAAAGCATAGGTCCTCTTAATTTAAAGAATTGGTAAATCAGAAATGCTTTTTAAATCTTTATGTTTTTTTTTATTATTTATTATTAATAACGCTTTTGCAAATTCTGAAAAACCAGATCATTTTGATCAAAAAACTTCATTTATATTAAATAATTATTTTTCTAATTATAATTTATTAGGTCATGCAAAATATAAATATTTATTTTTTGATATATATGATGCAAGCCTTGTTTCTCAAGAAGAAAATTTTAATAATAATAACTTTGCACTAATATTGAAATATAATAGAAAAATAACTAAAGAATCAGTTATTAACGAAACTATAAATGATTTTAAAAAACAGAGAACATTCAATAAAAATGAAATAGATAAATTAAAAAATTTATTAGACACTACTTTTAAAAATATAGAAATTGATGATATTTTTATTGCTATAAAAAAAGATAATGCTGCTTTTCTTTATTTTGAAGGTGAAAAAGTTTTAGAAATAGAAGATCAAGATTTCATCAATATATTCTTTAATATTTGGCTTAGAAAAGATAGCCAAAATCCAGATTTTACAAAGGCTCTTTTAGATAAAAAGTAGTTAAAAGGAAATTTTTAATGCGTTTAAGTGCCTTTTTTTTTGAAATCATTCCGATATCATTTTTTTTTATTGGATCACAATATTTCAATTTAATAATTGCAGCTACTATTTCTATAATAACAAGTATCATTGTTATCATCACATTTTATATTTTAGAGAAAAGGTTTTCAAATTTTCAAATTTTTTCGATAAGTTTATCAATTTTACTTACTTTAATTGCCTATTTCTTAAATGATGAAAATTTTATAAAAATTCAACCAACAGTTTTTAATGGTTTTTTTAGCTCTGTTTTATTAATTGGATTGTTTTATAAAAAAGCAATGATGAAAAAATTTTTTGGTACCCAATTTTTTCTTACAAATGAGACATGGGTAAAATTAAGCCTTAGATGGGGGATCTTCTTTTTATTTCTTTCAATAACAAATGAGTTTGCATGGCGTAATCTATCCACTGAAAATTGGGTTTTTGTTAAAGTCTTTTTTTTAATGCCCTTAGTTGGGATTTTTATGTTGGCTCAATTACCTCTTACTCTTAAAGGATCAATAAAAAATAAATAAAACTATTTGCTTTGTAAAAATGAAATAGGAAATAAATAGTCTGCAACATAATTAGGAAATATCAATTGAGTATAATTATAAAAGACATTATAGTTCACATTATAAAATCCAAATTAGAAATACCCTTTGCCTTTTCTCAAGGATGGGTAAACCAGAGATCAGCTACTTTAGTAGAAATTCAAACTAGTGATGGTCTTACTGGCTGGGGTGAAGCTTTTTGTCAAGGCTTAGAACCTCCTGAAATATCTGCAACCGTTATAGACGTCGCTTTAAAGCCTTTATTGTTAAATCAATCTCCATTAGACATAGAGGTGCTATGGCATAAGATGTATAATATGACTAGAGATTACGGTAGAAAAGGATCTGTTATTTCAGCTATCAGCGCCATTGATATTGCACTATGGGATATAGCTGGACAATTCTATAATCAACCAATCTATCAACTTTTAGGTGGAGCTTTTAGAAAAAAAATTAAACCTTATGCTACAGGATTTTATCGTATTAAAGGAAAAGGAGAAGCCAAAAGATTATCTGATGAAGCTATTACTCATTATGAAAATGGCTTTGATCATATGAAAGTTAAATTAGGATTTGGGTTGCAGGACGATATAGAATGTATGAAATCTATTAATGAAATTTTAGAAGGAAAAAACGTTACTTTAATGATTGATACAAACCATGCTTATGGAAGATCTGAGGCTTTATATTTAGGACATGCGCTTAAAGAATACAATCTAAGATGGTATGAAGAACCAGTTGTTCCAGAAGATATAAGTGGTTATGCTGAACTTAGATCAAAATTAAAAATGCCTATTGCAGGTGGAGAGAATGAACATACTTTGTTTGGTTACAGATCTCTTTTTGAAAATGGTGCGGTTGATATAGCTCAGCCAGATATTGGATCTTGTGGAGGGATTACATCTGCAAAACATATAATAGCATTAGCTCATAGTTTTGGAGTAGAAGTTAACCCTCATGTATGGGGGTCAGCCATTGCACAAGCAGCATCTATCCAAGTGATTGCAGCAATACCAACCACGCATCATTCAATTTTTGCAAAATCTCCTATATTAGAATATGATCAATCAAGTCATCCATTTAGAAGAGATTTATTAAACAAACCAATTGAATTAGAGGATGGATTTGTGAATGTCTCATCTAAACCTGGGCTTGGTATTGATGTAAACATATCAACTATTAAAAAATACAAAACAAACTAAATTTAATTTTAAAAATGTAGGAATACGTAATGTTACATCTTCTTGATCCAATAATTAAATCTTATCACATTGATGTTTCAAATGGCCTTAATATTCATTATTTAGAGGCTACTAAAAATGATGTTAACAAAAATAATCAACCTATAATATTACTTCTTCATGGATTTCCTGAATTAAGTTTCAGTTGGCGAAATTTAATGCCTGAATTAGCAAAAGAAGGTTTTAGAGTTATAGCGCCTGATATGAGAGGTTATGGACTTACAACTGGCGGAGGCAAAAAGTACAATAATGATATTTCAGAATATAGATTATTAAATCTTTCTACTGATATTATTGCACTATTAAGTGCTCTTAATATAGATCATATTGATCTGTTAGTTGGTCACGATGCTGGCTCTTCTGTTGCAGGAATTTCTGCATTAATTAGACCTGATATATTTAAATCAGTTGTGATGATGAGTGCTCCTTACGCTGGAGCTCCTCACATTGACACTAACTTATTAATTGAAGATCCTATTCATAAAGACCTTGAAAAATTAAACCCTCCAAGAAAACATTATCAATCTTATTACTCTACTCCTGAAGCAAACAAAGATATGCATCTTGAAAAGGATAAATTACATAGATTTCTTAGATCTTATTATCATATGAAAAGTGCCGACTGGGAAGAAAACAAACCATATGAACTTGGATCTTGGACAGCTTCAAATTTAGCTAAAATGCCTGAATATTATATTATGCAATTAGATCAGAATATGGTTGAAGCTGTTATGCCTCATTTTCCTAAAGACAAAAAATATGAAAATTGGCTTAATGATGAAGAATTAGAAGTTTATTCAAATAGTTTCTTCATAAACACCTTTCAACCAGCCCTTAATTGGTATAGGTGCATGACCTCATTTGATAAAAACAGTGATCTAAAAATCTTTTCTAATAAAAAAATAGAAGTACCTTCTTGTTTTATAGCAGGAGAAAAAGATTGGGGAATATTTCAAAAACCAGGTGCTTTAGAAAAAATGGAAAATATTTTATGTTCACATTATTGTGGTAGACATATTATTAAAAATGCAGGACATTGGGTCCAACAAGAAAATCCAATCGATGTAATTGAAACATTATTAGATTTTTATAAAAATAAATAATATTTATATTTAGGAATAATTTTGAATTTTTCTATATCTGGCAATCTGTTCAAAGGTATTGGAATAGCATCTATTGGTGCATTAATTTTATCACCTGACACTCTATTTATGAGATGGTCTGAAATGGACGTTTGGTCAATGTTAACTTGGCGTGGTTTAGAGATGGGAATTATACTTATATTATTCTCTAGTTGTTTTAAAATATATAGATCCAAATATAAAAATATATATTCCCCCGTGGGTCTTTCTATCATTATAAGTCAAATTATAAGCTCTTTGTTATTTACTTATGGAATTGCAGAAACATCAGTTTCATTAATTTTATTTTGTTTAGCAACATCACCTATTTTTGCTTCCCTTTTTTCAATTTTCATTCTTGGTGAAAAAACAAATAGAGCGACTTGGATAACGGCTTTTTTTGCCTTAGTTGGAGTAGGAATAGCCGTTTTAAATGGTGACGATGTTATTAACGCGCCTCAAGGAAGTGTATTAATTGGAACAATATGTGGAATTGGAGCATCTGCAACACTTGGATTAAGTCTTGTTCTTTTGAGGTTTAAACCAAATGTTCCTGCAATGACCGTTACTGGTGTAAGCGCCCTTGGCAATGGTTTTATAGGATTATTATTTGTTGAGCCAAACTTGCTTTTTCAAGGTGACATTTTATCTATTTCTTTTTCTGGATTGGTTATACTTCCAATATCTTTTGCTTGCTTAACCTTTGCTACAAGATACACACCTGCTTCTAATATTGGTTTGTTAATGTTATTAGAAACTGCATTAGGTCCTTTTTGGGTATGGGTAGGAACAACCGAAACTCCAAATTTATTTATGATTTTAGGAGGTGTGATTGTTATATCTAGCCTTGCATGGTATATTTTAATTGATCAAATAAAATTTTCTATAACAAAGTAATATTTTGATTTTCATGTCCAAAAAAATATAATAATTGGGATTGAAATACATATGATTAGTATTTCTAGAGGTAGACCTAGTTTCCAGTAATCTCCAAACTTATAATTACCCGGCCCCATAACCAATGTATTACATTGATGACCTATAGGAGACAAAAAAGCACAGCTCGCTCCAATGGCAACGCACATTAAAAAAGCATCAACTGATTGTCCTGTTTCAGAAGCAACGTTTGCTGCAATTGGTGCCATTATTACAGCTGTTGCAGCATTATTTATAACATCAGATAAGAACATAGTAATCACCATTATTATTATAAGAATCCAAACCAAATCTAATACATTTGAATATTGAGCTAACGATGATGAAATTGAGGATGTTATACCATATTCAGTTAATGTGTTTCCAATAGGTATCATTGCTGCAAGCAAAACCACCACAGGCCAATCAATATGTCTATAAATACTATCACCTGTTAGCAATCGAATAGAAGCAAAAGCAAGAACACAAAGAAGAAAAGCAACTATAATTGGAAGAAAATCAAAAATTATAGAAGACAAACTTAGTAAGAAGATACCTATGGCTAGAAATGTTTTTGAAGTATCGTTAACAATATCAAACTCTCTTTGCCACAAAGGCATCAAACCAGCAAGTTCAAGTCTTTCTCCAATTTTAGATTCATCTCCTCTGTTAGCAATTAATAAAACATCTCCTGATTTGAAAATTTCATTAGATAATCTAAATCTATACTTCAATCCTCTTCTCCACAAACCTAATAAAGATAATTGTCCACCTATTAGTCTTTTAAAATAATTATATTTTCTTCCAATAAGTCTAGATTTTGGAATAATAATAGCTTCAATTCCAGCAATATTTTTACTCATATTAAGATCATCTTCTAAATTCAAACTCAACCCAAAGTCCTTTTGGATTTCTGCAATGTAATCAGGGTTTATTTTAAGAATTAAAATTTGCCCTTCATAAATTTTATAATTTCCATGTATTTCTGATTTTTTATTTTCTTCATTTATTTTACCTATTAAAGAAGTATCGTCATCTAACATACTCCTAAGATCATAAGCACGTTTATCTATTAAAGGACTATTTGCATTTACTTTCATCTCAACAAGATAATCGTCTAAATTGATTAAAGGATTATTAACAGAGTTTATTGGCCTAATAGGAATTAGTCTCCATCCTATCAACATAATAAAAACTATACCAATTACGCTTACGGGTACCCCTACAAATGCAAAGTCAAAAAAACTAAAATCTTTACTTGAATATTCACCTCTTAATTCTGAAATTATTATATTAGGAGGTGTTCCTATTTTAGTGTTCATTCCTCCTAAAATTGATGCAAACGCTAATGGCATTAAAAATTTTGAGGGATTCCATTCCATTCTTTGACAAATAGAAATTGTAATTGGTAAAAGCATTGCCATTGCACCAATATTATTCATAAATGATGACAAAAATGCTGCTATTAGACATAAAATTAAAATAAATTGTGTCTGAGAGTGAATTATTTTTTGAATTTTCATACCTAAAAATGAAATAAATCCAGATTTTTCAAGACCTTTACTTATTAATAAAACTAAAGCCACTGTTACAACAGCTGGATGACCTAAGCCTGAAAAAGCCTCTCTAGCTGGAATAAAACCAAAAATCACAAACAAAGATAGCATTATTAGAGAAACAGCATCATATCTTACTTTTCCCCAAATAAATAAAGCAACAAGGATTATCATTAAACATGAAATTATATTTTGGTCTGTTATTGAGTTTATTATTGTTAAGTCCATAATTTTTCTAATTAAGCTATAAAAATTAAAATCAAAGCTATTTTTTTAAAAACTGTTTAATTACCTTTAATCTATAATCAAATATCTTCTTATCTAATTTATTAGTATCACTCCATCCCCAAACTGGTCCTGGCCAAGCTGGATCGTCTTTACTTCTTACTACAACATGAATATGTAACTGCGATACGACGTTACCTAACATGCCAATATTAATTTTATCTAAATTTTCTTCTGATTTTATAAAATCTCCAATATTGCTGGCAAAGTTTAGTAACATATTTCTTTCTTCTAGATTTATGTCACTAAGTTCAATTAAGTTAGGTTTATTTGGAATTAGAACAACCCAAAAAAACTCTTTTACATTCATTAATCTAATTTGAAAATTAACTTGCTCGTTTATTAATAAGGAATCATTTTCTAATCTAGTATCTAATTCAAACACGTCAAATTCCTTTAAATTTATAAACTTATATATACAATATATATTGAATGAATTTAAATATAATTACTCAGATTATTATAAAAAGGACATATCAATGATTAAAGAGACAAATATATCAATTAATCAAGATAGATTATGGGATAGCCTAATGACAATGGCAAAGATTGGTCCTGGAATAGCAGGTGGTAATAATAGACAAACCGTTACTGTTGAAGATGGAGAGGCTAGAAAATTACTACAAAAATGGTCTGAAGAGGCAGGAATGAGTATGACTGTAGATGAGTTAGGCTCAATGTTTTTAAAAAGAGAAGGCACCTCTAAAGACGCTCTTCCAGTAGTAATAGGAAGTCATTTAGACACACAACCGACTGGTGGCAAGTATGACGGAGTATTAGGCGTCTTAGCAGGACTAGAAATAATTAGAACTTTAAATGATCTGAATATTCAAACCAAACATCCTATTATGATTGTTAATTGGACTAACGAGGAAGGTTCTCGTTTCCCTCCAGCCATGATGGCGTCAGCAGGATATGCAGGAATTTATGATGTTGAAACTCTTCTATCAGCTAAAGACGCTGAGGGAAATGTGTTTGGAGATGAGCTTGAAAAAATAGGATGGAAAGGCAGTGAACCAATTGGAAAACAAAAAATTCATTCTTATTTTGAATTACATATAGAACAAGGACCTATTCTTGAAACAGAAAAAATAGATATTGGCGTTGTAACACATGGTCAAGGATTGAAATGGTTAGAAGTAGAGTTATCAGGAGTTGAACAACATACTGGAACCACTCCTATGCATGTTAGAAAAGATACTTCTCTAGCAATGTCTGAGATCATTTTAGCCGTAAATAATATTGCAAACAAAAATCTTCCTAATGCGCTTGGAACTGTTGGACATATAGAAGTATTTCCTAACTCTCGAAATGTTATTGCTGGAAAAAGTATTTTTACTATTGACTTTAGATCTCCAGATATAAATAAACTGGATTACATGGATGATGAATTAAGATTTATAGCTAAAGATATATGTAAAAAGTATGATGTAAAACTTGAAATAAACCAAATTGGTGGATTTGATCCTGTATCGTTTGATAAAGAATGTTTAAATCATATTCGAAATAGTGCCAAAAAATTTGGATACTCATTTAAAGATATTATTTCAGGTGCTGGACATGATGCTTGCTGGATTAACACTGTTGCACCATCAGCAATGATTATGTGTCCATGTGTAGACGGGTTAAGTCACAATGAAGCTGAAGAAATAAAACCTGAATGGGCTGCATCGAGTACAAACGTTCTTTTACATGCAGCAATAGCTGCTGCAAATTAAAATATATAAATATATAAATATTGGAGTATAAGTTTATCCAATAATAAAAATTTAGGAAAAGTCATTGACAAAACGTATACAAAATAATGAACCTAGTAAAAAAACATTTGATTTCTGTCATAAAGTACATGGAGACGTTCATCTATCTGTAAAAGAAATGGCTGAAAAATTTGAATTAGATATTTCAACTCTTGCTAAAGTAAGTAAACGTAAAATTTCATATCATAAAGGTTGGTGTTTAAAATCAACTATGAATAAAAAAGTAAGTATCACTATTTAAAGCATTTAATTTTACAATTTATTAAATATATTCTAACAAAAAATTAGAAGCTCTACTTTTTAAGAGATAGTGTATTGGCAAAGAGTTATCATTTTTGGCTTGATCAATAATTTTTTGTTTGATTGATCCTTTAACTAACAAAACTATAAATTCACTCTTTAAAATTAATGAAAGGTTCATAGTTATTCTTGGTAAAAAAGGATCCCCATGAGAAGTAATTGTCAATATATTTGGATCAGCACTTAAATCAAATAAATTAAAATCATTTATCATATCTGGGAATAAAGATGCAAAATGACCATCTTCTCCCATGCCCAATAAATTTACATCAAAAGGCGTTATAATAATTTTAGATTTTATTATTTTTTCACTTAAGGGAATGAAATTTGCTAACTTGGCTTTGTTTTTTAATAAATGATCATTGATAAGTTTTTGATTACTATGGATATGGTTTTTATTTACTAATCTATCATCAACTAAAGTTATTTGAACTTTATTCCAAGGAAGGTCAATTTTAGATAAATCTTCAAAAAGCTTTAAAGGGCTAGTCCCACCTGAAACAACAAAAGTTGCAGTTCCCTTTTTATCAATTGCTAATTTTAATTTATCAGAGATTAGTTTAGTTAAGATCATTTTAAATCATCCTTAGGATCTATCCATACATGACCATTATGTAATAAAATATTATCTTTAGGACCTGACGTTCCTGGAACATACAACTCAGGTGGATTATTTTTGACCATTTTAACTATAGGATCAATATAATCCCACGCAGCTAAAACTTCATCTGACCTCATAAATAATGTCTGATTACCCATTACAACGTCCATTAACAAACGTTCATATGCATCAGGTAATCTATAAGAAAAACTGTCACTAAAAGATAAATTTAGTTCAGAAGGAAAAAATTTTATTTCACCTGCTCCAGGTGCTTTTGATATTAATTGTAACTTTAAACCTTCTTGTGGCTGAACTCGTATAATAAGTCTATTAGGTAAATCTTCAGCTTGATTTTCTTTTAATTTAGAAAAAATATCATGAGGTTTCTTTTTAAACGTTATAACAATTTCACTTGCTCGTGAAGGCATTTTCTTTCCTGTTCTTACATAAAAAGGAACCCCTGCCCAACGCCAATTTTCAATACATACTTCAAGTGAAACAAAGGTTTCAGTATTAGAACGTTTTCCCAATTCACTCTCATAACCTTGATACTGTCCAATTTGTATTTCAGTTTCCTTAAGTGGTTTTAAAGCTTTTAAAACTCTTAATTTTTCGTCTCTTACCTGATCAACATCAAAATATGAAGGAGGTTCCATAGCAACTAAGCATATCAACTGCAACAAATGGTTTTGCAACATATCTTTAATGGCGCCATATTCATTATAATAACCAATTCTGTCTTCAACTCCGATTGTCTCTGCAACAGTAATTTGAACATTATCAATATTTTTATTGTCCCATTGATTTTCAAAAAAAGTATTAGCAAACCTCAAAGCCATAAGGTTTTGGACAGTTTCTTTACCTAAATAATGATCTATTCTATATATTTGATGTTCTTCAAAAATATCATATAATTTTTTATTAATTATTATGGCTGACGATTTATTATGGCCAATTGGTTTTTCTATTACTAATCTACTTTGAGGAAAATTTAAACTTCCTTTTTTTATCACATTGCAAGCGTCTCCAATCAGACTAGATGCAATTGAAAGATAAAAAATACAAGGTCTTTTGAGATTACATTTATTATTCACTAATAATGATAAATTATTTAATCCTTCTCCTGATACTACGTCAAGAACAACTATTTGTATTAAACTTTTAAATTCGGACCATTTTTTTTTGTTTATTGTTTTATTTTCTATTGCTTCTTTACAGTAAGGTAATAATTTAGATGAATACTCTTCTATATTACTTTTTTGACGAAGGCATATAATAATTCTAGATTCTTTGTTAATTTGATTATCTAAAAAGATCCAAAAAAGTGCTGGCATTATTTTTCTTAGAGATAGATCACCACCACCACCAATGATTATAAAATCGCTTGGCACAAGTAAAGAATTGTTAGATATTTGTTTATTCATCAAAGCTCTTAAAATATAAAATTATTACTCTTAGTTCTCTTAATTTTTTTAAATATAACACTTTTTTATACATTTTTATTAATTTAAATTATAAAGTTTATTATTTATTTTAATGTATAAAAAAGGTAAACATGTTAATAAAATTATTCAAAAAAAAATAATTAACTTTAATTGATGGGGAATTAAATGGGAGAAAATATTGCTTTTATAGGGCTTGGAGCTATGGGTGGGCCAATGGCTCAAAATATTATAAGAAAAGGAACTAAAGTATCTGTTTATGACATAGATAAAACAAAAATGGATCCTATAATTGAAGTTGGAGGCACTCCTGGAAGGAATATAAAAGAGACAATTGAAAACGCTGACATCATTATTACTATGTTGCCTTCAACTGAAAATGTTAAGTCTGTTATGACTGATAATGATGGTGTTCTTTCTTTTGTTAAGCCAAATGCAATTATTTTAGATATGAGTACTATTGCCCCGACAGGAACAGATGAAATCTATAGACTATGCAAAGAAAGTAATCTTCAATTTATAGATGCACCTGTAGGTAGATTAGTTAGTCATGCTATTTCTGGTGATTCACTTTTTATGGTTGGATGCGACAATGAAGAAGCATTTAAAAAGATTGAACCTCTATTAAATGCTATGGGAACAACTATAATTAGATGCGGAAAAGTTGGATCTGGAATTAGAGCCAAAGTTGTAAATAATTTTCAGATATTAAGCATTGCTCAAATCACAGCAGAAGCATTAACTTTAGCACAAAAAATTGGACTTGATCTTGATGTGTTTAAAGAAGTCAACGCTGGCACCACTGCTAACAATGGTCAATTCCATATTAACTTTTTATCAAAAGTACTTAAAAATGATATTGAACCAGGTTTTACGATTGACCTTGCACATAAAGACATGGGTTTAGCAATAGAAACAGCTAATAGTTTCAGAGTAGGATTACCTGTAGGTTCTGCTGTTCAAGCAGTTTATGGGCAAGCAAGGTCTGGTAAGTTTGCAAAAAAAGACTTCAGCGCATTACTTGATTACGCTTGTGAACTAGCAGAGATTGATCCACCTAGAGTAAAAAAATCGTAAAAAATTTGTTTACCTGTTTTTCAATATAAATGACTAGTTAGTATGATTAAATTAATCATACTACTGGACATAATCCTCCATCTAAATTGATGGCTGTACCAGTTATATATGAACTTTTATCAGAAGATAGAAACGCAACTAAATTAGCGTAATCAATTTCTTCACCTACTTTTCCCATAGGAACTTTTTTTGCCATTTGTTTGTAAAGTTCGTTTACTCCATCAGTACCAGCTCGGCGATCCCATTGAGCGCTTTTAAGTAAACCAATACAAATGGTGTTTACCCTTATATTATCTTTTGCATACTCATTGGCTAATGATTTTGTTAAATTGATACCTGCAGCTCGAGAAACAGTAGTAGGTAAAGACCCTGCATTAGGAGCCTTTCCACCACCAATAGTAGCATTGATTATAACTCCTCCATTATTAAGTTTCATATGCGGAATAGCTAACCGACACATTCTAATTGTAGCCATAATTTTTAAATTTATGTCATCTTCCCAAATTTTATCTGTAACAGTTTCAAACATCCCTGCGGCAGATGCGCCAGCATTATTAAGTAAAATATCAACTTTTTTAAATCTAGAAATTGTCTCTTCAATTAATTTTTTACAATCATCAGCTTTACTCACATCTGCTTGAACATTTAGAACTTCATTATTTGTTTTATTGGATATAATTTGAGCTTTTTCTTTTAAATAATCACCACGTCTTCCACATATTACTACTTTGGCCCCATGCTCTGATAACAATTGAGCAGAAGCAAACCCTAGTCCATCACTTCCACCAGTAATAACAGCAACTTTATCTTTCAAACCTAAGTCAAACATATCAACACTCCTTTATTATTTAATAATTTATATTATAGTTATAATTGTATTTTAATAGTCTTATTAGTATCAGCCGATTCTAAGATTGATAATGCAACTTTTAAAGTTGTCATTCCATCTTCAGCATCAGTAATAGGTTCTATTTTTCTTTCAATGACGTCTTTAAAATGATTTATTTGGGAAATATAAGGATCTAATTCAGTATAGTGAATTTCATTTTTAATTAATTTATCTTTCCAATTATTAATATTTGTTTTTTTATCATAGCTCCATAATTTAAGGTTAGGAAACTCCAAAGAGCCCTCAGTTCCTATTATTCGAATACTATTCTCACTTAATTTAGGAAGATGTATATTTTCTCCTATAGCGGTTTCCCAAGACCAAGGAGATGAACCTGCATCAGTTATTAGGAAATTTCCTAATATTCCATTTTTAAATTTAAAGTTAACAGTAAGAACATCTTCTTTTTTAAAATTTCTAAGCGCATTTGTAGAAAATGAAGAAACCGTTTCAATTTCACCAAAGATATACCTTAAACAATCAATTTCATGAATAAGATTGGTAATAACTGGGCCTGCCGTAATTTCCTGTCTCCATTTAGGATCAAAATACTCATTATCTTTTCTTAATCCCCATATTCCTGACAAGCCTATAACTTGACCAAGCTTACCTTCCTTAATTATTTGTTTTGTATTTAATACTAAAGGATAAAATCTTCTTTGATGCCCAACTAAAACTTTACAATTTTGTTTTTTAGCAAGATCTAAAATTTCTTTAGCTTCAATTACACTCGCTGTAATAGGCTTTTCAATTAAAACGTCTAAACCTAACTTTAAAGCCAAACATGATGTTTTATAGTGCATAATTGTTGGAGTAGATATTATAACACCATCAACGCTTATGCTATTATTAAGGTCTTCTAAATTAGAAAAATAAGGCAAATTGTTAGAGTTACAAAAAAATTTTGCTTCTAAATCCAAGTCAACTACGCCGCACACTTTAATACCATCCATCTTTTTAATCGCCATAACATGACGTTTCCCAATGGTTCCAAGACCTACAATGGCAATATTTATTATTTCTTTTTTTAGCATTAAGTTTTAATTGAACTCATAAATCTATTCATAGAAATTGCACCATCAAAAGAATGAGGGAAAACTAGAGGTGTAGCTTTAGCCTCACATTTAATAACGATAAGAGACGGACCTTCTTCATTATAAACTGTATTTATAATCTTATCATAGTCATCTTCACTCTTAACTGTATAACAGTTATCAAAACCTGATCCTTTAGCTATGAGTTCTAAGTCTGACTTTCCTGCAGTTGCCGTTGGTTGGCTACCTGTCTCTACATAAGACTCATTATCAAGTACTATAACAGTAAGATTTGAAACAGGGTGATTTGCAATGGTAGCCAAAGAACCTAAACTCATCAAAGTATCACCGTCACCTGTAAACAATAATATTCTTAAATTTGGTTGAGCTGTTGCAAGACCTAATGCAAATGGTATTGATTGTCCCATTGCACCAATAAAACCAAAATTACCTATATTATCTCCAGCAGACATTAAATCCCAAGTAGAAGTACCAATGCCACTCACTACTCGGAGATTATCTTTTCTATTTTTTAAAATTTTTTGTACAAATGGTCTTCTATCAATCATAATCTTTATCCATTCTTAAATTGTTTAGCACCAATCATTTTCTGAGAAAGTAATACAGCTGCTGATCGATTTGTGTTGAACGCAAACCTAGCCGCGGCATCAACAGTAGAGCCAACTTCTTCTTCATAATCAGCACGAAATACTTTTATATCCATTGCTTCTAGAACTTTTGGTGTACCTAAACCCATAGGAACCTGCCACGGCACAAATTCTCCCCATTCACCTCTCATTGAAACTACAGTAAGAAAAGGTATTCTGCATATATTAGGAAGAGCTAAAGCATTAATACAATTACCAACTCCACTTGATTGCATAAGTAATGCGCTTCTTTTCCCACCAGCATACGCTCCACAAGATAATCCAACACCATCTTGCTCAGTTGTTAAAGTTACAACATCAATTTCATTATCTTTTTCACAGAGATTTATTAATGGTGTATGACCTGCATCTGGCACGTGCGAAACCATTGTTATGTCTAAGTCTTTAAAAACAGCATATATATCATTTCGCCAGTCTTTAACTAAATCTACCATAGTTTACGTCCATTTCTATATATCATTAAATTCTAAATACTATTAAACATGTTAAATACTAAAACTTATAATTTCAAGCGTATTGGTTAAAAGTTTTATTTTAAATTACATAATTGAATATTTATTAAAAAACTATATCAAATGAAAAGTTCGTGCAATAATATTAAAATTATTTAAATTTTACAGGAATTAGAGCTAATGAATGAACATGAAACTAAAGTTGCAATTGTTACAGGTGCTGCAAAAAATATAGGAAGAGCAACCTGTGAAGGCTTATCTAGATTAGGCTTTAATATTTTAGTTCATGCTAATACTGATAAAGAAGGAGCGGCTGAAACTGTCAATTTAGTAAAAGCCAATGGACTGTTAGCAAATCAAGTGATTGGAGATTTAACCAAGCCAGAAACATCTCAAGAATTAGTTTTTGAAGCAACTAAACTTGGAAAAGTATCTGCTTTAATAAACAACGCGTCTCAGAGAGAATTTAATAAATTTGATGATATGACTTTTGATGATTGGCGTTTTGTAATGTCAATAAATTTAGATTCTTTATTTCATACTTGTAAAGCTGTTATTCCTGCTATGAAAGAAAATAAATGGGGAAGAATAATCAATTTAGGTGGTCTATCTGCGCATATAAGCGCCATTGGTAGGGCTCATGTAATAACATCTAAATCAGGAGTGATTGGGTTTACTCGAGCATTAGCCATGGAATATGCAGAGACAGGAATTACTATAAACTGTGTGGTTCCAGGATTAATAGATACGGTTAGAGGAACTTCAGCAGGTAGCAGTTTAGTTCATCCTTCTCACTCAAATCCTCCAGTAGGAAGAAAAGGTTTTCCTGTCGAGGTGGCAACTATGATAACTAATTTATGTGCCCCAAACTCAGACTTTATCACTGGTCAAACTATTCATGTTAATGGTGGCAGTTTTTTCTCGTAAAGAAATACAAACTTGATGACAAACAAATCTATTGATATTTGGGCGGCATCATTTTTAATTATTTTTTCAGCTGTACTTGGTTTAAATCAAGTTCTCGTTAAATTAGTGAATGCTGGAATGCATCCTTTCTTTCAAGTAGCTTTAAGGTCAGCATTAGCTGTTTTCCCAATTTTAATCTTTTGTTATTTTTCAAAGAAAAAAATAATAATTTCAGATGGCAGTTTATTTCCAGGTATAATTGCAGGTGTTTTATTTGCTTTAGAATTTATACTATTATTTACTGCTTTAGATTATTCAACAGTAACAAGAGTTTCACTTATTTTTTATACTATGCCTGTATGGCTAACATTAGGTGCTCACTTTTTAATTGATGAAGACAAACTATCAAAAAATAAAATAATTGGATTATTTTTAGCTTTTTTTGGATTAATACTAGCTATTTACAGACCTAATGAAATATATCAAAGCAAACAATTTCTAGGTGACTTATTCTCTCTATTAGCTAGTTTTTGTTGGGCTATAATAGCAATTATGCTCAAAATTACACGTTTAAAAAAATCTATCCCTGAAACACAATTATTATATCAATTAATAGTATCTGGAGTAATTTTATTACCCGTATCTTTCTTGTTTGATGACTTTATAAGAGAAATAAATATAAACTTAATATTTATATTTATATTTCAGGTTATTTTTGTTATGTGCATTGGCTTTATTGGCTGGCTATGGGTTATGTCTAAGCACTCTGCTAGTAGCACGAGTTCTTTTTCATTCTTAACGCCCATATTTGGAGTTTTCTTTGGATGGCTAATAATGGATGATAATATAAACTCACAAATATATTTATCTTTATTTCTCACATGCTTAGGTATTTATATTATCAATAAAAAACAATAATAATATTATTAGTCTTTAGCTGGGGTCTTCTTTATAGCTTTTGGTTTTGAAGATGATTTTTTACTAAATGTTTTCATGCCTTTATTTTTTTCACCTGTTTTGAAGGTATCACTTTTAGGCTTTCTATCTCTAGATGGCTTTTTATCTCTATTAGCATTGAATTCTTTTAATTTTTTTTCTTCATTAAAGTTATTTTCAAAATGTGGTAATTTATCATTTCCAGATTTACTATTAGTTTTATTACTGTTTCTTTTATCTTTGAAATCAGTTCTATTATTATTTCTATCTAAACTCTGATAATTATCTTTCTGTTTTCCTCGACGACTTGAAGGCTTTCCGGCATCTTTGTTTTCAACATTACTAATATCTTTTTCAATATAATTATCAGCAAAAGGAGAAAACTTTGGCTTTGTTCTCTTTTTATCAGAATTTTGCCATCTATCAGATTTACCTTTTCCTTTAAAATCATCTTTTTTAAAATCTCTTGATCGACCTTCACCAGATCTATTGTAATCAGGTTTTCCTCTACCAGGCCTATCCCCATCTGATCTTCCTCTGCCTGATCTTCCTCTGTCTGGCCTTCCTCTGTCTGAAGAATTAGCTCCTTCAGGTGGCTTATCTAACAATCTAACCATAATATGACGTTCAATTGGTTTGCTTAGTGATGCAAGTTCTTTAAGAGTTGTAGCTGCCTCTTCTGAAATTTCAACGTTTGTAATTTTTGGAAGAATTTTAATAGAACCAATATCTCTGTTTGACAAATTACCTGCCTTACATAACATCGCAACTAACCATCTAGGCTCTGCAGTATCATCTCTTCCGACAGACAACTCAAACCAAAGACTTTTTTGAAAACCATTTCCTCTAGAACGTCCTTCATCTCTTTCTGATGGGTTCCTTATCTCTTCAGGGGCAGACAAATTACTTCCAAGAAGTCTATAATAAGCTGCGGCTAACTGTTCAATTGAATTATTTGAAATTAATAAATTAACTATTTCTTTTTCTTCTTCTTTTAAAGGCTCTTTTAAGACCGCATTATCAACTAGCCTTTTTTGATCTTGTTCAAGAATTTCTTCTCTAGAAGGAGTTGAAGCCCAAATTGGCTTTATGTTAGCTTGTGCAAACAATCTCTCCGCTAATCTTGAACGACTTTGCGGAACTAGAACAGCACAAACCCCTTTTCTACCAGCTCTTCCAGTTCGACCACTTCTATGAAGCAAAGTGTCGGATGTTCTTGGAATATCAGCATGAATAACTAAATCTAAATTTGGTAAGTCAAGACCTCTGGCAGCAACATCAGTAGCTACACAAACTCTTGCCTTAGAAGTTCTCATCGCCTGAAGTGCCATATTTCTTTCATTTTGACTAAGCTCACCTGACAAAGCAACGGCTGAAATACCTCTGTTTGTTAAACGGCTTGTCATATGATTAACAGCTATTCTTGTAGCACAAAAAATAATTGCATTTGCAGCTTCATAATACCTAAGAGTATTAATAATAGCATTTTCCTGATCACTCATTACTATTTTAAACGCTCTATACTCGATATCAACGTGTTGTGAATTAGTTTCTCCAGCTGTAATACGAATTGCATCCTTTTGATAACGTTTAGCTAGATTAGCAATTCCTCTTGGAACTGTTGCAGAAAACATTAATGTTTGACGTTCTTCAGGTGTAGCATCTAAAATGGCTTCTAAATCTTCTCTGAAACCCATATCTAACATTTCATCTGCTTCATCTAAAACAACTGTTTTAATATTTGAAACATTAAAATAACTTCGTTCTATATGATCTTTTAATCGACCTGGCGTTCCAACAACAATATTAGGTCTACTCTCTAAATTTCTTCTTTCAGTTCTTATATCCATTCCACCAACGCATGAAACTATTTTTGCATCCGATGATGCTAATAACCAACTCAATTCATTTTTAACTTGTAAAGCTAGTTCTCTTGTCGGAACAATAATTAATGCCTCAGGAGACTTTGGAGTTTTAAATAATTGATTATCAGTTGTTAAATTCTCAACTATGGCCATACCAAAAGCTATAGTTTTTCCAGAACCAGTTTGGGCAGATACAAGTAAATCCGAGCCAGAATATTCTTTTTTTGATACTTCTTCTTGAACAGGGGTTAATTTTTCATAACCCTTTTGCGTCATCGCATTGATAATAGCACTAGGGATTCCAGATGTTTCTAACATAATCAGCTTTCAGAGTTTAAAAAGAAGTAATTTCAAGAAATAATTTATACATATTTCATATTTTAATATAATTAATTACTAGATTGATCTTTTAGTCTTCAAAATCAATAAAGTAAAGAAAAGCTTTTGATGTTATAAAGTATTTTCTATAAACTCCTCTTTTTAATTTTAATTATGATTACCTTTTATGAACAAAAAATACGATGTTATAATTATTGGAGCAGGCGCAGCAGGATTAATGTCAGCTATAGAAGCGGGGAAAAGAGGAAAAATAGTTTTCTTAATTGATCATTCAACAAAAATAGCCGAAAAAATAAGAATCTCAGGTGGTGGAAGATGTAATTTTACAAATTTATATTCTAACCCAAGTAATTTTTTATCTAATAACAAACATTTCTGCAAATCAGCTTTTGCAAAATATACTCAAAATGATTTTATAGATTTAATAGAAAAACATAATATTGAGTTTTTTGAAAAAAAATTAGGACAATTATTTTGCAACACTTCTGCTAAAGAAATCATTGATATGCTGGTTAAAGAATGTATTGAAAATAATGTAAATATTGATTTAGAAACCAAAGTAATAAGTTTATCTAAAACTGAAAACGAATATATAATAAAAACAAACAAAGGAACTTACACATCTAAATCTATGGTTATTGCTACAGGAGGCTTGTCTATTCCAAAAATTGGAGCAAGTGATTTTGGCTACAGAATTGCCAAACAATTTGATTTAAAGGTTACTGACTTATTCCCTGCATTAGTACCTCTAACATTTGAAGAAAAAGAATTAGAATTTTGCAAATCCCTAGCGGGAGTATCATTAAATGCTTCTGTTAAAGTTGATAAAACTATTTTTAATGAAGGTTTAATTTTTACTCATAGAGGAATAAGTGGTCCTTCAATTTTACAGATTTCATCTTATTGGAAATCTGGACAACCGATTAGCATCAATTTATTACCTGGGCATAATATGGATATAATATTAAAACAAAGACGCAATGAAACTCCTAAACAAACTTTATCTAATGTTTTAGCAGATTATCTTCCAAATAAATTAGCATTAGCTATATGCAATAAATTTTTAATTAATCAAAAAATTGCGGATGCTTCTAATGAAATATTAAAAAAATTATCAGACTTTGTTAACAACTGGATTGTCTACCCAAAGGGCACTGAAGGTTATAAAACAGCGGAGGTTACACTTGGAGGGATTGACACCAAAGAAATTTCATCCTCTACAATGGAATGTATAAAACATCCTGGGTTGTTTTTTATTGGTGAAGTTTTAGACGTAACAGGACATTTGGGTGGACATAATTTTCAATGGGCTTGGTCATCAGGTTTTGTGGCAGGACAAAATGTCTAAGTTAAATTGCTGTTCTTTTAGCGGCTTCAGAATTGTGGTCACCTGCTTCATCCCAATAAGGAACTGGCCCATAAATTTCTATTAAAAAGTCAAGAAACGCCCTTACCTTTGGTGACAAATGCTTGCCACTTGGATATACGGCATAAATAGGGTAATCTTCTTGAACATATTCATCTAGTATTGAAACCAATGTCCCTGCAGCAATATGCCTTCCAACAACAAATCTAGATAACATAGCTAAACCACCACCATTAATTGCAGATCTAAGAATAGCATCTCCATGGTTTAATTGTAACATTCCTTTTGCATGTATTAACCTTATCTTTCCATCCACAAGAAAATGCCAATCATTATAAGGACTTCCATTTCTAAATGAAATTATATCGTGCTTACCCAAATCATCTGGGTGATTAGGTTTACCCTTTCTTTTAATATATGATGGAGAAGCAAATAAAGTTCTAGGATTTGGAGCAAGTTTTCTAGCTATTAGAGATGAGTCTTTCATTAAAGCTATCCTAATTCCTAGGTCAATATTATTATCTATTAGATCTAATTCATTATCAGAAATAACCATTTCTATTTCAACTTCAGGATACCTTTCTCTAAAAAGAGGAAGATGTGGAGCAACATGTCTATAAGAAAAAGTACTAGGCGCTGTAATTCTTAAGTGTCCACGCGGAGCATTTGTGGCGCTTGAAACAGCTGCTTCAGCTTCATCAACATCTCCAATAATTCTCCTTGCCCTATCAAGATAAGCAAATCCTACTTCAGTTAATGAAACAGAACGAGTTGTTCTATTTAATAACCTAGCTCCTAAGCGATCTTCAAGAGCAGAAATACTTTTAGAAACAACAGAAGGCGATAAATCCATTTGCCTTCCTGCTTTTGCAAGAGAACCGTTATCAGCAATAGAAACGAAAACTCTCATCCCTGATAATAAATCCATATAGTTATCCTCAAATAAAAAACAATTCTTATCATAACAAAAATTATTTTAGAAGTAACATTAAAAAAACTTGAAATAATTACTCCATTTGAGTAATAGAAGAGTACATACGGCGTGAAGTAGGCCATTCTAGACATAAAACGAAGCTGCGGAGGGGTGGCCGAGTGGCTGAAGGCGCCGGTTTGCTAAATCGTTAAAGGGAGAAATCCCTTTCGGGGGTTCGAATCCCCCTCCCTCCGCCATAATTAATCACCTCATCATCAAATTGCACCTAAATATATGCCAAAAATCCCATGATTTATATAGCATTTATGGGATAATATTTTATTATTAATCCTTTGCAGGCCGTTGCAATACATGTTATTATGTGGGGTATTTTGTGGGGTAAAAATGATTAAAAGACATCCCTATAACAAACTGACATCAATTGCTGTAAAAAAACTATCCAAACCTGGTAAA
>CAJJBL010000054.1 GCA_905182395.1 alpha proteobacterium SCGC AAA536-G10
TTATTATAATATTGGTGTGGCAGTAGGGACTTCCCAGGGATTGGTGGTTCCAGTAATAAAAGATGCGGATAAGATGACAATTGGTGAAACTGAAATTACAATTGCACAATTTGGAAAAAAAGCTAAAGAAGGTAATCTTGCAATATCTGATATGGCTGGTGGAACTTTTACAATTTCAAATGGAGGTGTTTATGGATCATTGATGTCATCTCCAATTTTAAACCCACCACAATCAGGTATTTTAGGAATGCATAAGATTCAAAAAAGACCAATGGCAATTGGTAATAATATTGAGATAAGACCAATGATGTATTTAGCTCTATCTTATGATCATAGAATAATTGATGGAAGAGAAGCTGTATCATTTCTCGTAAGAATTAAAGAAATAATAGAAGATCCAAGACGATTAGTTATTGGTGCCTAATAGGTTAATTTAAAGGTTAAATATGTCAGATAATAAATATGATCTTGTTGTTATTGGAGCTGGTCCAGGTGGATATGTTGCTTCTATTGTTGCTTCTCAAAAGGGGATGAAAGTAGCTACGATAGAAAAGCGTGAAACTTTAGGTGGAACATGTTTAAATGTTGGATGTATTCCGTCGAAGGCAATGCTTCATGCTTCAGAGCAATATGAAAATACTATAAAATCGAATGGTATGAATGAATGGGGCATTAATTGTAAAGAGGTAAGCTTGGATCTTACAAAAATGTTAAAAAGAAAATCCGATATTGTTTCAGATCTTACAAAAGGTGTTAGTTTTTTATATGGTAAAAACAAAATTACTAAATTTATAGGAACAGCTAGAATTCTTTCTGCAAAACAAATAGAAGTTAGCAATAATGGAAAATTAGAAATAATAAATACAAATAAAATTATAATTGCAACAGGATCTGAACCCTCAGTACTGCCTAGTGTAAAGGTAGATGAAAAGTTAATTGTTACTTCAACCGGTGCCTTAGAACTTAGAAAAGTTCCTAAGAAAATGATTGTTATAGGTGGTGGAGTTATTGGTTTAGAAATGGGAACTGTGTGGAGAAGACTTGGAGCAGAAGTCGAAGTTATAGAGTATCTTCCAAGAATACTGCCTGGTATGGATAATGAGATTGCTGATAAATTTATGAAAATCATGCAAAAACAAGGTATTAAATTTAAATTAGGTCATTCAGTTGAATCAGCCCAAAGTTCAGATTCAAAAGTTACATTAACAATTAAAAATGTAATTTCATCTAATATTGAAAAAGTAGAAGCTGATGTTGTTCTAGTAGCAATTGGACGTAAGCCCAATACTAGTGGATTAGGACTAAAGGAATTAGGTTTGGAAGTTGATAAACAAGGGTTTATAAATACTAACCATAATTTTGAAACTTCAATTCCAGATATTTACGCTATTGGAGATGTAATAAAGGGTCCAATGTTAGCCCATAAAGCTGAAGAAGATGGCGTTGCTGCAGTTGAAATAATCAATGGTGAAGCTGGTCATGTTGATTATAACCTTGTACCAGGAATTATTTATACTTCTCCAGAAGTCGCTGTTATTGGTCAGACAGAAGAAAATCTTAAAGATCAAAAAATTGAATATAAAAAAGGAGTGTTTCCTCTTTCTGCAAACAGTAGAGCCAAAGCAATAGGTCATACTGACGGAATGGTAAAAATATTATCTGATAAATCCACAGACAAAATTCTAGGTGCCCACATTATTGGTCATGAAGCTGGAACAGTCATCCATGAACTTTCAGTGGCGATGGGTTTTGGTGCTTCTTCTGAAGATGTTGCAAGGATATGTCATGGGCATCCAACAATAAATGAAGCTGTTAAAGAAGCAGCATTAGCAACATATGCTAAAGCAATACATTTTTAATTTATTTAAGTAGTTAATATCAGTTTGTCCCCATTTTACTATAAAATACAAGTATAATTATACCTAGTATTATCAAGCTCATTCCTAATAATGCAGGAATATCTGGAATTTCTTTATATTTTAATGCTCCTATAACTGCAACTCCTGCAATACCAATCCCTGACCAAATTGAATAAGTTGTCGCAACTGGTAAAGTTTTCATTGCAAGCATCATAAAATAAAAAGCTACACCATAACCAACTATTACATAAATACTAGGTGCTATTTGTGTAAAGTTATTGGTACTTTTTAAATTAGTTGTCCCAATTATTTCACCGATAACTGCAAATAATAAATATATATATCCCATTATCTTCCTCATATTAAATTAATATACTTTATAATGTTTGACATAATTAAATACAATATGAGAATATTTAAATTATATTTTGGGAGTTTTAGTATGAATAAAGCATCAGCAGATACTTCGTATATATCTAATACGAATTTTTATGAAGAAAGAAAAGATCTTACGGCCTCATTCAGATGGGCCGCTAGAGAAAATCTTCATGAAGCAGTAGCTAATCATTTTAGTCTAGCTGTTAATGAAAACGGTACACAGTTTTTAATGAATCCAAATATGTGGCATTTTTCAAGAATTAGAGCTTCTGATTTATTAATACTTGATGCGAATGATAAATCTGTACTTGAAAAAGAAAATGCACCGGATGCTACTGCTTGGGGTCTTCATGGAGCTATTCATAGATTATGTCCTCATGCAAAATGTATAATGCATGTCCATTCGGTATTTGCTACGGTGCTAGCATCTTTGGATGATTGTATGCTTCCTCCTATTAATCAAGTTGCAGCAATGTTTTTTGGAAGACAGGTTGTTGATAAAAATTATGGAGGCTTGGCATTTGAAGAAGAAGGCATAAGGTGTGCTAATTTATTATCAAATCCTAAAATACATACAATGATAATGGGTAATCATGGAATTTTGGTATTAGGAAAGAATGTTGCTGAGACATTTAATAGATTATTTCATTTTGAGCGTGCAGCTAAAGTTTACATTAATGCTCTCCAAACAGGTAAAAAAATAAGTATTTTAAACGAAATAATTGCTGAGAAAACAGCTCAAGAATTAGATGATGAAGAATTACCTAACCCAGCAGGCACTGCCTTTCTAAGAGAAATAAAACTTATATTGGATAAAGAAAACTCTAATTATACTGAATAAATCTTATTCTCTTAGATGTTTTTTATTAACATAAACACTTAATAATGATGCATCATGTTCTGACCAACCATCATTAATAGCCTCTTCAACATAAGATTTTGCACTATTTAAAACATTCAACTCATTTCCAAATTTTTTTCCTTCTTCTAACATTAAAGTCATATCTTTTAATGATGATGAGGCATTAAACGTTGAAGACAAATTAGTTTCATTATTCATTGCTTGTATAATAGTCTTTACTTTAAGGTGTGCAACTTTAGCAGCGCCAGAGCTATCAATCATTATATCCAAAGCCTGATCAAATTTAATACCCGAATTAGTGGCTATTGACATGGCTTCACCAAGTGCTTGCCAATAAACCATCAATGGAAGATTAATAGCTAATTTCATTGATGCGCCCTTACCTATTTCACCAAGGTATTCGCATCTTCTACAAATTAATTTCAAAATATGTTCAATTTTATCAAATGTTTTTTTATCTCCGCCAACTAAACCAAATAAATTACCATCTCTTGCAGGTTTTGTGGAACCACCAACTGGACATTCTATGAAGCTTCCATCAAGGTCAGTGATTATTTTTGAAATTGATTTAATTTTATTAACGCTGGTTGTGCTTAATTCAATAATGATTTTATTAGATAAATTACAATTATTTATTCCTTCTTTACTATTATAAATATAGTCGAGAGCAAGGTCATCACCCATAATATTAAAAATTATATCATTATTTTTAACTAATTCTGGAATATTTACTGCAATATTTACCCCATCTGAAATTAGCAATTCCGCTTTACTTTTTGTTCTATTCCATACTGTAACTTCTTGTTTACAATCTATTAGCCTCTTAGCTATCTCTGAACCCATTTTGCCAGTTCCACAAATTCCAATTTTTGCCATATATATCCCCAATATTTTAAAATATCTTTTGCTTTTCCTCTTGAAAAAACAAATGTTAGTCCCCAATTAAAAATAGCACATTGTTTAAATAAAAGGAAACCTAGAT
>CAJJBL010000055.1 GCA_905182395.1 alpha proteobacterium SCGC AAA536-G10
ACAAAACATTTGTGCTCATTCGAACCTAATGAAAAACAGTATTTTAGATGTTTTGGTTTAGTAGTTTCTCTTATGGGTGGACACTATTCCCCATTTCTATTCTTAAACTCTTGCTGTGGTTAGAAAAAAGTTCAGATTCTTACAATTCTTGATTCACTGGTGATATGTACTAAGAAAAGGTGATTTATTTAGATCATTGGGAGAGAATTTCTATCAGACTATTGTCACACTTAATGTCCATAATAGAGTTAGTATTTAACAATTTTATTCAATACTTTAATTGTCTTTGCTAAAGAATAGCCATTTCCATATGACGATCCTACTTTATTATCCGACCATCCACCAATCTGATCTATCATTTCAGTAGGACAATTTACCTCTCGAAGACGATCTCTCATACTATGCCTAAAGCTATGAATAACACAACGCTCAGGCACTCTTGATTTAAGCCATTTGTTTAAAGCAGCACTCGCTGAATTAGAACTACAATAATCTTTGTTTGTATAATGAGGGAATGCAAACGCATCATTTCTATTTGCAGAAATCTGTTGGGCTGCCCAAAGTGATAAGCCTACAAGAGGTATCTTTCTTTCGCTAGATTTAGTTTTTAATTGTCTAGAAGAGTTGGGAACAATATTAACGTAAGGGACATCTTCATAAAGTTTAAGATCATCGACTTTTAATCCAAGAGCTTCAGATAACCTCATGCCAGTATCAGATATAAGCGCTATTAACCATCTATTTGGGTCATTAATAATAACGCATTCTTCCTGTACTTTTCTGATGATATTAATTGGTATGGGCTGTCTTTTAAAAGTATCTTCAAGATCAGGGATATATGTTTTGGCAAAGGCATTTTTGCAACTCAGCCCATGCTCTTGAATGGATAAATTTATAATTGCTCGAATGATTGCAAACACCCTTTTAACCGTTGAAGAGACAAGTCCCCTATCTATCATGTGATCCCTAAAACGTGCCGCATCAGTAGTTGAATAAGCGTTTAAAGAACGGTCTTTTAAAAGTGCTATAACGTCGTTTACAGCTCTTCTGGAGGCTCTAAAAAAGACCTCACCCTTCCCTATTCCCTTCAGTTTAAAGTATGTTTGAAGAGCATTCGAGAGTTTCGGGTTTTGATCCGTTTTAGGAGAATCTTGCAGGATTGTTTGCATAGGTAATGTTGTTAAATTTCCATTGTTTATTCTTAAAGTAAACCAGTATTGATTTAATTTAAGCAATATGTTTTGGCTGAGATGAGTTGCCTCTTTGATTGATTTTGTTTTCAAGCTAACGACAATTCTGACCTTTCCATAATGGTATCGTAAGTCTTGTGGAACCTGCTTGGAAAAATAAAACACCTCTCTTTTTTGATAGAGATATTTGCGGTTAAGTTTGTCTACCATTTTGTCTACCCATCAAAAGTTAATACTTTTAAAAGGTTGAAAATCTAAGGGAAAGCTTGGAGTTCTGTACCAATAATGGAGCGGGCGAAGAGATTCGAACTCTCGACATTCTCGTTGGCAACGAGATGCTCTACCACTGAGCTACGCCCGCTTATTTATAAGAAAATGAAATATAACATTGTAATTAATACTAGCAAGAAGAAATAATAAAAAATATATTTTTTTTAATTATTTATAATCATTTCATTAATATTTTTAGTTATAAAAATAATATCATCTTCACTTAGGTATGGATGCATTGGTAGTGATATGACGGATTTTGATAATAATTTTGTAATGGGTAGTTCATTGTTTGCTACAGGATAATTTTTATAAGGTTCATGCTCATTCAATGGTATTGGGTAGTAAACAGCAGTGGGAATACCTTGTGAAGATAAATCTTTTTGTAATTTATCTCTATTAATGGTTTTTGGTAAAACAATAGTGTATTGAGCCCAACTACTTGTTGCTTCAGCATGCAAAGTAGGTAATTGAATATCAAGTTCTAATTTTTTTAAATGTAAATTATAATAATTGGCAACAGTTTGTCTTTGTTTTAATTCTGAAGGAAAAATAGCAAGTTTTTCTAGTAATATAGCTGCTTGAATAGTTGACATTCTTGCATTCATTCCAATTCTTTCATACTCATATCTTTTTTTACCCATACCATGAACATGACAAGAATTTGCTATTTCATAAATCTCATGATTATTCGTAAAAAGCGCTCCTCCATCTCCATAACATCCAAGAGGTTTTGCAGGGAAAAATGATGTTGCAGTAACTTCACATAAACTGCCAACGGATTTTCCATTGAAAGTAGATCCAAATGATTGAGCCGCATCATCTAAGACCCATAAACCATGGTTTTCAGCAAATTTTTTAACTTTATCCATGTCTGACGGTTGACCAAATAATCCTACAGGCATTATACCTTTTACTTTAACGCCAGATTGAGTGGCAGTATTAAGGGCATCAATTAAATTATCACAATCAATATTAAAGGTATTAGGATCTACATCTACAAAAACTGGAATAGCACCAAGTAAAGGCATTACTTCAGCAGATGATGCAAATGTAAATGCTGGAACAATTACTCCTTCTCCTTGTTTAAGTTTTAAACCAATCAAAGCTAATAACAAAGCGTCTGTTCCACTGGAACAACATAGAACGTATTTTGAATTAGAAAAAACGCCTAGTTGTTTTTCTAATTCTTTTACTTCAGGACCAAGAATATATTGACCATGATCTAAAACATTTTTAATGCGTTCATCGATTTTAGAACGAATTTTTTTTTGTTGTGTTTTTAAATCAATGAAAGGTATCATTATAATTCCTAATTTTTATCTAAGTTAATCTCTATCATTTCCATTACTTTTTGAACATTTAAAGCTTCTTCATAATTTGTTATAGGGCTTTTTCTTGATTTTATAGAGTTAACAAATGTTTCTAATTCTTTTTTGAGAGGTTCATTTTTTTCTATTATTAAGCTATTAGAAGAAAGATAGTTGATAGTGTTATCTAAATTAATAATTGATGGATTGAATTCTAATTTGTTATTCCAATCTTTTGTATCATCAAATATTAAAGAGCCTTTTGACCCTATTACAGAAAACCTATGTTCTTTATAAGGGCACATCCAGTCACTATTTAAAAAAGCCGTAACACCGTTACTAAAAAATAAAGTGGCGCATATTGCATCAGGGCCAATATTTGAATTATGGTGAATAGATTGAGCTATTACTTTTATTGGTAATTCTTTAGTAATAGATAATATCATAGAAATATCATGGGCACTCAGATCATAAATTACAGACTCAATGTTTCTTATAGATCCTAGAGCTAATCTTTGAGCTCTGATATTTTTAATGGGCCCTATTTTGCCGTCATTAATATTTTTCTTCATTTCTATAAATGCATTATGATAATTTAAAAGATGCCCTACCATTAAAATTCTATTTTTTTTAACAGCATTTTTTGAAATAATTTCAGCGTCATTAACTGATAAACAAAATGGTTTTTCAATTAAAACATCTTTATTGTTTTTTATAGCCTCCAGAGCTATATCTTTGTGTGTATGTGCAGGAGTAGCTATTACTACACCGTCAATATTTTTATTTGAATAAATTTCATTTAAAGAAAAATCAGGTAAACTATTTTTTAATGTAAAGTCTTTTGCTTGATTAGATTCTGGGTCGTAAACACACATTAAAGCTTTCATCTCAAGAAGATTTCTTGCAATATTTTTGCCCCATTGTCCACATCCAATTAAGGCAATTTTAATTTTTTTATTCATTTTATAATATAATTTTAATTTTAAGTTGATGTTTACATATATAAATGAATTATACTTAGTTTAGTCATTGGTCAATTGTAGTATTTTGTAATAATTTATTTATTGAATATAGTTTGTTTTATAAAACTTAATATGAAATAAAAATTAAGGAGCGTATGAATAAAAATGGAAGCTATTGATAATAATCTTAATCACAATTTGCAAGCTATCAAGGATGTTAATACAGACAATTTTATGACAGATGTTATTGAGGCTTCTAAGACAAAGCCAATAATTGTTGATTTTTGGGCACCATGGTGTGAGCCTTGTAAGCAATTAACTCCAATTTTAGAAGCAGCAGTTTTAAAAAATAAAGATAAATTAGTATTAGCTAAGATAAATATTGATGAAAATCAAGATATAGCCGCTCAATTGAAAATTCAATCTATACCTACCGTATATGCTTTTTATGAAGGTAAGGTTGTTGATGGATTTCAAGGTGCTCAGTCTAATAGTGAAATTTTAGCTTTTATAAAAAAAATAATAGATCTTGTTGGCCCTGGAGAAGATGTTGCTTCTCTCCTTAGTATGATTGGTGTATGTGTAGAAGATCGAAAATGGGTTGAGGCAATGGAAATTGCTCAAAATATTTTAGCTATAGATCCAGAAAATAATATAGCCTTTGCTGGGTTAATAAGATCCATGATTGGTCTCCATCAATTTAATGATGTAAGAGAAATGTCTAAAGCTATATCTGAGCAAATTAGAATTTCTAAACCTGTTTCAGATGCTTTATCAATTCTAGATTCATCTGAAAAAGCATATAAAGCTAAAGAAAATATTCAAGATTTAGAAAAAAAACTTAAACAAAAACCTAATGACCTAGATCTTATTTTGGAAATGGCTATTGCTTTATATGGTAATGGTTCAATTTCTGACTGTTTTGATCTTCTTTTAAGCTCAATAGAAAATGACCGTGAATGGAATGATCAAGCAGCAAGAAAACAATTGATAGAGTTTTTTAATACAACAGGATTTCAAGCAAAAGAAACAATTTTAGCCAGGCGAAAACTCGCTTCATTATTATTTTCATAACATTACAGGAATACAAAATGATTGAAGATCTTGATAATTTTCCTAATAAAATTCCTATTTTTCCGCTTTCTGGAGTAGTGATGTTTCCAAACACTTATCTTCCATTAAATATTTTTGAAACTAGGTATATTAATATGTTTAATCATGCATTGACATCTGAGCATAAATTAATTGGAATGATTCAAACTGTTTCTGAACAAACAAACAAAGATGAAATAAAATTATATGATGTAGGGTGCGCTGGTAGAATAATGAAATTTGAAGAAACAGAAGATAATAGATTTTTAATTACGCTGAAGGGAGTTAGTAGATTTAATTTAATTTCAGATAAAACTAATATACATAATTTTAAAATTGCAGAAGTTAATTGGAATAAATTTGAAGAAGATTTAAAACAAACAAAAAATAATTCGTCTCATGAAACTCTCAAAGAAACATTAAAAAAATATTTTTATTTAAAAAAATTTAAAGTTGATATGAATATTATTGATAAGTGTAATGATTATAATTTAGCTGATCAATTGACAATGATATGTCCGTTAACATCAGAAGAAAAACAAATGTTGTTAGAAACACATTCTCTTACAAAGCGAAATCAGTTATTATTATCTATTATAGAAATTTCTATAAGAGAGTTGGATACTGCAGATGTCATCAAACACTGAAACAATTTTTTTAGATAAAGTTTTACTTGAACTAGTGATTTGTCCAATTACTAAGTCAAAATTGTTATATAATAATAAAAGCAATGAGTTAATTAGCGAGAAAGCTGGCTTAGCATTTCCCATAATAAATGGTATTCCAATTTTAATCATAGAAGAAGCCAGAAGCATTAAAATTGAGAATTCTAAATGAAATATTGGCCTTTATCACTTGAAAAATTAGATAATGGTAAAAATTTAAAAATTATTTTTGATGACAA
>CAJJBL010000056.1 GCA_905182395.1 alpha proteobacterium SCGC AAA536-G10
TTTCTTACTTGTGAAAGTATTTAAGCCTGATTCAGATTATTTTAAATGGGTAGGAAAAAATATTTGCAACTGCAATAACAATAAAATTTTAGAATAAATTAGCAAAGGAAGCAATTCTCAATGCCTTAAAAAGTAAAAGCATTTATATGTTTGATGATGATGATTTGTTACTAAGATTTTTGTTAACTTGACCGATATACAAGTGGAAATATACCATATTTTTAAAAATAAAGAATTTGTACTAAAAGAAAGAAGCGCTTTGACTGATCAAATTTTGGCATGATATTAAAGAAACAGGTGCAACAGTCTCAAGATTCATAAGTGATTGTGAAGTTGAATATTCGCCTAAGTTGGACCTTAATGATTTCAGAAAAGTAGAAAGCAGATAATTTTAAAACATGAATATTTGGTATGCTATTTGCAAATAACACGTAATGGGAATGATTATTTGCGGATCTCCACGATTTTAATAACTTAATAGTTAATCAAATCATCATTCCCATATTCATATAATAAAACGACAACAATTATCTTGTTTTTAGTTAAAATTAATAATATTAAATTATAACTTTTCCTATATATGGCAAATGTCTATTATCCTGAGCAAAATCTATTCCGTAACCAACAACAAATTCATCAGGAATATCAAATCCTATCCATTTAGAGTTAATAGGTGTTTCACGTCTAGAATATTTATTCAACAAACAACAAACTTCTAAGCTATTTGGGTTGCGATTTTTTAGAAGTTTAATCACCTGGTTAAGTGTATGACCAGTATCAATGATGTCTTCAACTAACAAAACATCCACATTTTTTATATCTGTATTAAGGTCTGTTAAAATTCTTACATTATTTGATGATTGCATAGCATTTCCATAACTAGAAACTGTCATAAAATCAATTTCAACTGGTATTTGAAATTCTCTAACTAGATCGGCAATAAATATAAAGGAACCTCTTAATAATCCAACTACTAATAGTTTAGATGTGTCTTTATAAAAGCTGTTAATTTCTGTTCCTAATTCAGAAATACGAGCTTTAATTTTTTTTTCAGAAATTAATGTGTCAATTTTATACTGAGGTGAGATTGTATTCATGTGATACCGTAATATATATTATTTAATAAATTTAATGTTATATATTTTATAATCACTATTTATAGTAAAATACATAATATTTATTTATATATCGTATATTTAAAGCCAAAAAGGAGTAAAGATTGTTAATTTTAATTACCTCAGGAATTTTAAGCTTTATGATATTTTTTCCTACAGTTGTTGCTACGTCAGTTTTTAAGGTATTAGATGAAGTTCAATCATCAAAGTTTTTAAGAATATTTTTTCCTAAATATTATTTTTTTGGATCAATTCTGAGTTGCTTGGGGATAGTTGTCTCAATTATAGATAACAATTTATTAGCTTTATCCGTTTTTATTTTCTTGATAATAACTTTTTTGTTTTCTAGACAAATTTTAACTCCAATTATAAATAAAGTTAAAGATGAGCAAAACGAAGAGAAGTTTAAAAAACTTCACAGATTTTCAGTTATCATAAATTTTGTTCAAATGATTTTTTGTATTGGTCTTTTAGTAAATTTATTAAGATAAAAATTATAGGAAATTTAGATGAACACTAAGGTTGTTATAATAGGAGGAGGGCCTTCAGGACTTTTACTATCCAAATTACTTTCATCAAAGGGTATAGATAATATAGTACTTGAAAAACAATCAAAGAAACATGTTATTGGACGAGTAAGAGCAGGAGTTTTAGAAAATGGTACTATTGAAATGCTTCGATTAGCAGGTGTTTCACAAAGATTAGATAAAGAAGGATTTATGCATGATGGTGTATTCTTGTCATTTAAAAATCATGGATTTAGAATTGATCTTAAAAAACTAACCAATAAAAATGTTACTGTCTATGGTCAAACTGAGGTAACAAAAGATTTATATGACGCAATAGAAAAATCTAATGGTATTATTTTTAATAATGCAAAAGAAGTTATACCCCACGAAATTAATAGTAAAAATCCATTTGTCACATTTAAATACAATGGATTGGAGAAAAAGATAAGCTGTGATTTTGTTGTAGGTTGTGATGGTTACCATGGAATTAGTAGAAAGATAATACCTAAAGAAGTAATAACTACTTATGAAAGAGTTTATCCATTTGGTTGGCTAGGCATTCTATCAGAAACACCTCCTGTTAGCGAAGAATTAATATATGCTAATCATGGTAATGGTTTTGCTTTAGCATCAATGCGTAATAAAAATTTAAGTAGGTATTATATTCAAACAGATTTAAAAGATGATATTGAAAACTGGAACGATAAAAAATTTTGGGAAGAGCTTAAAAAAAGATTGCCATCTGATGCTGCTGATAGAATTATTACAGGACCGTCAATTGAAAAATCTATTGCTCCACTAAGGTCCTTTGTTTGCGAACCAATGAATTGGAAGAGTTTGTATCTTGTCGGAGATGCAGCTCATATTGTGCCTCCTACTGGTGCAAAAGGATTAAATTTAGCTGTTTCAGATGTTTTTTACTTATATAATGCTATGAAAGAATTTTATTTATCAGGGAATAAAGACAGTTTGAATAAGTATTCTCAAAAGGCGTTATCAAGAGTCTGGAAGGCAACTAGGTTTAGTTGGTGGATGACAACGACATTTCATAAATTTCCAGAGCAATCATCTTTTGATCAACATATTCAAGATTCAGAACTTGAATATTTAGAAAATTCTATTGCATCGCAAACCGTTTTAGCGGAAAATTATGTAGGTCTCCCTTTTTAGATAACTTTTTTCAAGGAAACTTAAGTATATGAAATCTTTAATCAGAAGAAATTATGAGAAGCAACCAATAGCTGATTATCCTGATTATAAATCAAGTTCACTTCGGGCTCCTAAAAATAAAAATATATATATACCTTCATCTATTTCTGAAATCTCTGGCCCTAAATTTGATAAAAATATCATAGGTAAGTTAGATAATGATTTAACTTTAAATTACTCTCATAATAATAAAATTCCAATAGGACAGAAAATTATTGTTCATGGAAAGATTGTAGATCAATATTATAAACCTATAGAAGGTGCTCTAATAGAAATATGGCAGGCGAATGCTTCGGGAAAATATCTGCATCCTAATGATCAAAGTAATGTGCCTATAGACCCTAATTTTTGTGGATCTGGAAGATATATAACTTCATCTGATGGCTCCTATGAATTTAGAACAATTCAACCAGGAGCTTATCCTTATCCTAATAGAGGAATTGAATGGCGTCCAATGCATATTCATTTTTCAATTTTTGGAAAAAGTTTTGGGCAAAGACTTATCACTCAAATGTATTTTCAAGGAGATCCATTAATCAAATTATGTCCTATGATAAACTCTATTCCAAATGAAAAAGCAAAAAAGAGTTTAATTTCATCTTTAGATTTATCTTTATCAGAAACAGATAAGTTATTAGCTTATAAGTTTAATATAATTCTTAGAGGTTATAACCAAACTTTTTTTGAGAATAGAAAAGAAGGATTGTAACATGAAAAATTATGACAATTTTTTTGACGAAACTCCATTTCAGACAGCAGGTCCTTTTCTACATATTGGCTGTAGTCCAAATTCAATAGGAATTAATAATATTTTTAAAAACGACCTTGGAGTTCTCCCTTTTGAAAAAGAAAGCCATTCTAATTTTATATCAATATCAGGATCAGTTTTTGATGGTAATAGTGAAGCATTAAATGATGTGATGATAGAAACTTGGCAATGTAACGAAAAAGGTGAATATATAGACGGTCAGGGTTTTGCTAGATTTTCACCTAATGCGGAAACTAAAAAATTTACATTAAGAACTATTAAACCTGGAATAGTCAAAGATTTAGATGGAAAATTTCAAAGCCCTCATATATTAATGTCCATATCTTCTCGTGGAATTAACATGAATTTAAATACAAGAATTTACTTTGAAGATGATGATTTAAGTAATGACACTACTTTATCAATCATTAATCAAAAAGATAAAATTAATACTCTAATTGCAAAAAAAATAGATAAATTTAATTATATTTTTGATATTTATCTTCAGGGAAATAAAGAGACCGTTTTTTTAGATATATAATTTTTAATATTAAAAAGAGGAAAAAAAAGATGGGCAGATCTAATTTTATGATACGTCATTATAAAAATTATAAAGAACAATTAGAAACTGATAATAAAGATAATCAGTTGTTAAAGCCAACAAAATTATGGGCTTATTGTTTGTTCTATGGCTATTTATTATTTTGGGGATATATCTTTTGGATGGAACCTTTGACAGCTTCTTAATAAAGTTTTAATCTTTTTTGATGGATAATATTAAATATGTTAGATAATAAAAATTCAGTTATATGGGAGCCTAGCGAGCTTATTTACGAAGCTGGAAGTTTGCCTAAAGAAGCTTATTTAATTTTAGAGGGATATGTTAATATTGAAACTAAAGATGGTTTAAAGCTAAACAGGTTAGGTATGGGAGAGATATTTGGAGAAACATCAATATTACTTGATGTGCCTAGAACGGTTACCGCTAAAGCCTGTTCTCAAAAAGTAGTAGCAAAGAAAATACCTAAATCATATTTTACACAAATAAAAACTTCAGATTTAATTTTGAATGCTATTATTAGAAAAACACAAATACGGCTAATGGACTCAAATAAACAAAGTAATAATTTAGCTAATCAGATGTCTCAATTATTAGATGAAATTAATTCTAAAACACCGCCTAAGACAAATGAATTAGCAAAAAGAATTAAAAAAATTAAAGATAATATTAATGAAATTCAATTGTCCTCACAAAGTTAATACCTTAACTTAAATTAAATCCTAAATAATCATTTTTTTTTACATCATTGCAAATGTCATTATATTTAGGCAGTCCTCCTGCATAAGGCATAAAAACTTGAGGTTTGCCGGGTATATTAGCGCCTAAATACCATGAGTGTTTAACCTTAGGTAACAAAGTTTTATTTGCAACTTTATTAACTTCCTGTCCCCATTCTTCAGATACTTTATTATTTGTTTCTATTAGAGAATAACCTTTCTTATTCATATGAGAAATGCAATCTCTAATCCATTCTACGTGCTGTTCTATTGCCATAGGCATATTTGTAAGAACAGAGGGGCTTCCAGGTCCTGTTATAGTAAATAAATTTGGAAATCCTGCAATTTGAAGACCAAGATATGTCTTGGGACCTTCTTTCCAATAATCACTTAGTTTTAGATTATCTTTTCCAGTAATGTTCAAATTTAACAACGGCCCTGTCATTGCATCATAACCTGTTGCAAAAACTATTATATCTAAATCAAAATGATCTTGTTTAGTTTGAATACCTTTTTCATCTATATGTTTTATAGGGTCAGCACGTAAATCAACTAGATTGATATTATCTCTATTAAAGGCTTCAAAATAATGACTATCAATTGGTGGTCGTTTGCCAGCATATGGATGATCAATATCTGACAAAATATCTGCAAATTTATTATTCAAAACAGTTTTGCGAATTTTTTGTTTTATAAATTCTGCAGCGGTGTTATTTGCATCTAAATTTGTTACAAGATCTTGAAATGTAGCACGAAACTGTAATCCACCTTTTTCCCAAGCCTTTTCATAAATCTCATTTCTCTCATCTTCATTAACATCAGATACTAATCTTTCTGATATATCAAAAGGATGTCCATTAGGTGTTCTTTTCAAAAATTCTCTATAATTTTTATAATCAGCTTTTACATGTTCTTTAAAATCATCGTTTAATGGTTGATTTCTTGCTGGGACACTGTAATTTGCAGTTCTTTGAAATACAGTTAAATGTTTTGCATTAGCGGCAATTACTGGAACAGCTTGTATTCCTGTAGACCCAGTTCCAATTTGCCCAACTTTTTTATTAGTGAAAGAAACATCATTTTTAGGCCAATTTCCTGTATGATAATATTTACCTTCAAAGGTATTTAATCCTTTGATGTTAGGAATATTAGCGTTTGACAAACATCCGACTGCTGAAATTAAGTATTTAGCTTTAAACTGATTTCCATTTTCAGTTATTAGACTCCAATTATTTTCACTTTCATTAAAAGTAGAGCTAGTAACTTTATTGTTAAACAAAATATCCTTTTTAAGATCAAATTTTTTGGCTACAAAATTAATATATTCTCTAATTTCAGCATGACCAGGGTATCGTTCTGTCCATGACCATTCTTTTAATAACTCATCAGAAAAATAATATGAGTAAGCATGGCTCTCTGTATCACATCTTGCTCCCGGATACCTGTTCCAATACCAAGTGCCACCAACATCATCACCAGTTTCAAGTATTAAACATTTAAGACCAAGTTGATCTCTGAGGCATATTAATTGATATAACCCAGCGAACCCAGCTCCTACTATAATAGCGTCATAAGTATTATTATTTGAAATATCATTAATCATGTTATTTACCTCAATTAATTATTTAATAAGTTAAATGAAAATAATACAAACGGTCAAGATACTTATAAAAAAATATATATATTTTTTTACATCTATATTAATAATATTTGTAATTTTAGTTTAAAAGGATTTTAAAATGGACCCAGTTACTCAAGGAGCATTTGGAGCAATTTTTGCTCAAACTGTTTCTAAAAGAAAAAAGTATCTAGCTGGTGCTTTATTGGGTTGTTTAGCTGGAATGTCAGCTGATTTAGATATTCTAATAAGATCTAGTTCTGATCCTTTGCTACGCCTTGAGTTTCATAGACAATTTACTCACTCTTTAATATTTATTCCATTTGGTGCATTAATAGTGGCTATTTGTACACGATTTATGTTTAAAAAATATTTAGATTGGAAAGACACTTTAATCATGTGTTTTTTTGGTTATGCAACTCACGGGCTATTGGATACATGCACTAGTTATGGAACACAGTTATTTTGGCCTTTTTCAGATCAAAGAGTTGCCTGGAATAATATTTCTATTATTGATCCATTATTAACTATTCCAATTATTGTTTTTATCATTTTAACAATCTTGAAAAGAAAAAAATGGATTGCTCTTATTGGTGTAAGTTATATTTTTTTATACTTAGGTTTCGGTTTATTTCAATCTTATAGAGCTGAAGAAGCTGGCAGGCTTATAGCTAAAGAACGAGGGCACGAAATTAATACTATAACGGTTAAACCAAGTTTTGGAAATTTAATTTTATGGAAAGTTATATACGAAAATAATAATTTTTATTATGTAGATGCAGTTAGATTATTAGCTGACAAAGAATACTGTATCGGTACAAAAATTAAAAAACTTAATGTTTTATCTGACTTTCCTAAACTTAATAAAAACAGTCAACAATATACGGATATAAATAGATTTAATTGGTTTTCTCAGGGTTATCTTGGAATAGGGAGAAATAAAAATATTATTACTGATGTTAGATATTCTGCAGTACCAAATGAAGTTAATGGATTATGGGGAATAGAAATAGATTTATTAAAAAATAATAATGAACATGTTGACTGGGTTGTTAATAGAAGAAATTTTGGTGCACAATGGGATAAGTTTACAGGCTTACTTTTAGGAGAAAATTGTAGAAAAACTGTTAATTAAATTTAATTTTATCTATCAATTTCAAGCTATCAAAATCAAAGATATTATTAATAAAGTGCTTTAGATTATTTATTTCATTTAACTGAATATTTCCAAACTTTAGGTTATCTTCAAATTTACGTTCAACTTCATCTTTAAATAAAGGTGCTTTTCTTCCACCTCGTAAACAATTTTGAGACGCTGAATATTGTCTTCCATCTTTAGTAAAAATTTTAATATCGCCTGTATAGTTTTTTGGGTATTCATCATTAGGATTTATTTCATAAGATATTTTTGATGATAAGTGCTTCACTTTTTGATCGCTTAGGCGTTCGTTTGTAAATTGTTTTAGTCCTGCTTGGCCATCAATTAAACCTACAGCTATACAATATGGAACAGAAAACTTTGCCCCATAAGGAGAAGAAGGACTTTGTTTTTCTGAAAGTGGTTCCCATAATCTATGGACTGTTCCTTCCCCAACTTGAGCTACTATTCTATCTATTTGACCAATGTCACTAATTTCTTTTTTAAGCTTTATTGCGCAATCAATAAAGGGTTGTGCCATAGTTCCACATGCATAAGGCTTAATTGCTAGATTTTCACACTCCCATCTATTGCCTAGTTCATTTATAACGAATGAAAAATCAGGTTTTATATTAGTTTTAGCAAAAGTATTAAAAACGCCATGAGTTCCTTCGAAAACAGTTCTTGGTCCAATAAAGCCCGACTTTCCAATATTTGCAGATTGCCAGCCGCAACCAGCAGCCCACCCTGGATGAAGGCGCTTTGTAGAAGTCCCTTCAGCTAAATATTCTATAATACCAGAAGCCATACTTCCAACAATTCCAAGAGCAGAAGTTATTTGTTCTTTCTTGCATTCTAGACTAGTTGAAATACCTATAGATGCTCCAAATGCTCCAAATATTGCAGTTGGATGAAAGCCTTGTCTATGAACTGCCGTTGGAGCAACAAGAGCAAGTCTACAAATAAGTTCAGAGCCTATTGCCAAGCCTTTAAGAAATTCTTTTCCAGATAGATTTTTTGCTTCAGCAACGGCAAGCATTGCTGGAACCATTACTGCCCCTACATGAACAGGAGTGCCTTCAAATGTATCATCAAAATCTTCTCCATGAACGGCTGTTCCATTTATAATTGCGGCGTTAAATGCATTAACTTTTCGATTATGACCAATTAAGTTACAATTTCCATTTTCATTTAATGCATCTAATAAGCTTTTTATATAATCTTCATTTTTAGCAGAGATCATTAAGCCAATAGAATCCATAACAATAATATTTAACTTTTCTATTACTGTCTTGGGAATGTCTTCTATTTTTAAATCATAAGCCCATGAAGAGTAGGCTTCAGCTATAGTAGAGTTTTTGTTTTTGTTATGCATATTGTTATCTTATAACAAATTATTTTTTAAGAAAAAGTTTTACCCAAAATGGAGAAGACAAGCTTAGAAAAGTTAAAGTAAAAAATAATAATACTACAGGACTTTCAAGAAGAGCAAAAAAGTTATTGTCATGTATTATCATAGATTGTGAAAAACTTTCTTCTACTAATTTTCCTAAAATTAAACCCATAACTAATGGAGCTGCAGAAAACCCATTTCTATCCATAAAGTAGCCTAGTAAACCAGCTATAAGCATAACCCAAACATCAAACATTGAAGATGCAAATGAATATGATCCAATCATTGAAAAAATGAATACAGCAGGCCATAATAATTTTTTTGGAATAAAAGAGACTAAAGAAAAAAACTTAGCTCCAACAAGCCCTATAAATAGAAATCCAATATTAGCTATTAACATTGCCCCAAAAATAGCATAAACAAATTCAGGTGTTTCACTAATAAGATAAGGTCCTGGCCTAAAGCCATGCATAATTAATGCTGCTAATATTAGTGCAGTTGATCCACTACCAGGAATTCCTAGTGCTAGAGTAGGAACCATAGCTCCACCTGCAGCCGCATTATTAGCTGCTTCTGGTCCCACAATTCCTTCTGGAGCACCTTTGCCAAATTGTTCTTTATTATTAGACCATCTTCTTGCTTCGTTATATCCAATAATTGCAGCTACTGTTGACCCTTCAGCAGGAAGAATGCCAATAAAAGTTCCAATTCCAGATGATCTTAATATTGTGTATTTAAGTTTCTTTAATTCTGCCCAAGTAGGTAATTTAAGTGCTTTAGCGTGTATTCTGTCTACAACATTATTTAGCTTCTCAGATTGCTTAAATAACTCACTAACTGCAAATAGTCCTATTAAAACAGGAACAAAATGAATGCCTTCTTCAAATTCAGGGACGTTGAAAGTAAAACGTTCTACACCTGTTGTTAAGTGTATTCCAATTGTTCCTATCAAGACACCCACAAGTCCGGATATAAGATTTCTAATAGATGATTTTCCACTCATAGAAGCAAGCATTGAAAGGGCAAATACGGCAAGCGCAAAATATTCAGCAGGACCAAACTCTAGTGCAAGAGATGCTAACAAAGGTGCAGCAAATATGAATATAATTAAACTAAATACCCCTCCTATTACACTTGATACTGTTGCTAAGCCTAAGGCTCTTCCAGGCTCACCATTCTTGGCCATTGGGTATCCATCAAGAGCAGTTGCAACTGATGGAGGGGCTCCAGGCGCATTAATTAAAATTGCAGTTATAGAGCCTCCAAAGGTTCCAGCACAATATAAAGCCGCCATCATTGAAATAGCTGCTACTGGATCTAAGGAAATAGTAAATGGAATTAATAAAGCAATCGCCATTGGAGAACTTAGTCCAGGTAAGGCTCCAACTAATACTCCAATTAATACACCAGCTAGTATTAAAATAATATTTTCAAATTCTAATAGTAATCCTAATCCTTTGACGACATCTTCCACGTTTATATCCTATCAATTTAAAATAAATTTAAGAAGCCCAGGTTCAAAATGAACACCTAGGACAATATTAAATAAAAGAACAACAAATAAAGGGAACCCAATGATATAAGGTATTAATACTTTTAATCTTCTTTCACCCCAATATAATGGAAGAGAAATGCTAATAGCTATAATTGCTAAGGTAGCTCCTAAAAGCTGAGAAGAAGCGACTATTATTGATAATATTATCATTGTTCCTATTGTAGTTTTTTGAACAGGTTTTTCTCTTCCAGAATCAATGCTTTCAGAATCTTTTTTTAGAAATAAATGTTCAAATGGTATAATTAATATCATACCTAATATAATTAAAAGTAATATTTGAGGAAACATTTCTGGAGGAATATTATTAGAAAAAAGAGCAGGAACTTTTTCAAATTTAGTAGTCTCAAACCATAAGTAAGCAATGGCAGCTATTACAATGGCAGCTATTATAGTATCTTTTTTATTAAATAATGCACCCAGATTACTGGATGCATTTTTATTATTTTTTATCATTATTAAAGCCTATGGAACAATTAAAATATATTACTTAACTAAACCAAGTTCTTTAAGTGCAGAAGCAGCAATTTTATACTCTGCTTTAAGATGTTTATCCCATATTTTAGTTCCAGCAACGCTGCTTTCAACAGTTAAACCTGCTCCTGAAAGGTAGCTTGAAAAAACATCATGCTTCATTGCCTTAACCATGGCTTTTGAAATTTGATCTATAATAGGTTGTGGAGTAGAAGCTAAAACAGCATATCCTCTAGTTGTAGAACATTTAGCTTTAATTCCTTTTTCATATGTAGATGGAACGTTAGGATAATCCTTAAGTCTGTTTTCTGCCATTACTGCAAGAGCTCTAAAACTTCCATCGGCAACTTGGTTTGCAGCTTCACTAACGTTAGGTAAAGTTGCGTCAATTTTGCCCGCCATTAAAGCTTGAACCATTTGTGCACCAGATCCAAAAGGTACTACCTTAAATTTAATACCAGCTTCTTTAGCAAATTGAGCTAACCCAATATGTTCGGTTCCACCAATTTGAGCTACACCCCAATTTAAAGCGCCTTTTTTAGATGCTGATACTAAATCTTCAAGAGTTTTATAATTACTTTTTCCTGAAACCGCTATAAATGTTGGATCATCCATGGCTCTTGCTACACCAACAATATCATCTATTTTCATTTTAGACTTACCTCTAGCCATCGTGTATAGATGAGATTGAGTAAGAGCCATAATAGTATACCCATCAGCAGGTTTGGACAAAACATAATTCTGAGCTTTAGCGCCAGAACCACCTCTTTTAGCAACTATAGATATATCAGTTCCAAGGTTTCTTCTAGTTCTAATTGAAACCATTCTTGCTGTTGTATCTGTGCCTCCACCATATTTTGCATGAATTACTAATTCAATAGGTTTGCTTGGGTATTTATCAGCGTTGGCTGAAGATATAAGCCCAAACGTACCTAACCCAGTTAAAGTTATAAGACTTAAGCTAGTTTTAATTACTTTTCTTCTAAATGAATTATTTCCTTTTATCACTGAACTCTCCCCATTTTAAGTGAAATTATAATATAGTTTTGCATTTCATATACATGCTATGCAACAAATCTTTTAAAAAATTAGTGAATGTATTAACTATTATACATAAAGCTAAATAGCAATCCTAATATCCCCTTTCAACTGGGTTCTATGCATTACCCTTCTGGTGCTCGGATCGAAAGAATCTCTTTTGTGTAACACATTTAGATTCTTCCACATTAATAAATCTCCAACTTTCCATTTTTGTGTCCATGTAAACTTTACTTGAGTTGCATGTTGCCAAATCTCATCAAGTAATTTTTCACTTTCGATGACTTCCATTCCTATTATATAGGCGTGAGGCCTTCTTCCAAGAAAGAGCATTTTTTTATTAGTTTGCGGATCTCTTATAACTAATGGATGTCTTGCTCCAGGAGTTTGAGAAGGATTATTAGTTTCATTATATCCTTTTCTTAACATCCCAGCGCTATTATGAGCTGAGTCGTGTATTAGCGTTTTATCGTTTATTTTATTTTTTAATCTTTCAGACAATTGGTTATATGCATAAGTCATATTTGCAAAATGAGTATTACCTTGATTTTCAGGAACTTCAAGTGCGTATAAAATGCCTGCTTTAGGAGGAATTTCATTATATGTCATATCTGCATGCCATACAGCTTCTCCATCTCCTAAATTCCCAATTGGAATTCCAGTGTTATTTTTTACATTTGAAATAACATTTATTTCAGGAAAATCTGGTAAGAAAGTTATTCCATATGGATTTGGGCCGGGAGGATCAAGCTCGCCAAAATTTTTACTGAAATTTATAAGATCATTATCATCCAGTTTTTGATTTTTGAATACAAGAACTAATCTTTCGTCCCATGAATGATTAATGAATTTTATTTGTGTTTCAGTTAAAGGCTTTTTTAAATCAATACCTTCTATTTCTCCCCCCAGGGAATTGGAGCTATTAATTAAATTCATATCTTGATCTCCTTTAAATTGTATTTTCAATTACTTCATTAAATATAGTGTATTTTTTAAGTTTATCTTTGTCTATTTCCGGAATCCAGTTTTCTTCAATAATTAGAAATCCTTTTTCGAATTTTAGAGGAGTTTTTAAAATTCTTGCTTCTGGTTTTACTTTTAAAAAACCATTATATTCTCCGGCATTGTCAATTAAATCATTTGCTATCTTTGCTTCCATCCAACAGTTAATTTCTGATCCTAGTCCATCACCTAATACAATTTTTAGTCCTAGACTATGAGCATATTTGATAGAATCATATAAATTTTGGATGGACGTAAATCTTTTTAATTTTAATTTACATAGGCCAACGCCAGGTATTTGAGAAGCTCTTTTTATGTCTTTTAAGTCACATATTGGTTCATCTAACATAATTGGAACTTTAGAAATTTTAGCGACCGCTGCATTAGCTTCCCAGTCCTCAGAATGGCAAGGTTGTTCAAAAAGTTCAATATAATTAGGTTCTAGTTCTCTAACAAAGTTACACCCATCAATCTTAGTATATCCTCTATTTGCATCTATTCTTAAAGTTGCACGTCCATTTAAATGCGTTTGAATACGATTAATTTTTTTAAGATCTGCTTTTACATCTTTACCTACTTTAACTTTTATTGTGTTAAAGCCATTGTCAATAAGTTGGTCAAGTTCATCTTTTATCTCAAAATCTTCTTCAGCATTAAATGCCGTTAATAACTTTAATTTAATTGCTCCTTTATTTTCTAGGATTTTGTTGCTTTCCATCATTTCAATAGATGTGATCATAGCGCTTGCGGCAACTTTACTAAAATGAGAAAGAGACGAGATGATTTGTTTTGCTTCATTAAGAGGTTTTTTAATAATTAATTTGGCAAGTATTCTTGCAAATGTCCAACCACCATCGCGGGTTTCGTTACTTGAACCAGGAGAAATATGTTGTTCTCCCCAACCTTCTTTTCCATTATTATCAATCATACGAATGATAATAGGTTCAAAAGAATGAAAAGTATTATATGACAATTTATAAGGTTTAATTAAGGGAACATCTAGTCTAAACAAATGAACACTTATTATATAGTTGTCGTTAATTTTCATTGTTTTTTCCTTGATATATATCAACAAAGTATATGGCATAAATTAAAAAATTAAGTATATATTATAAAATAATTTTAATTTTTAAAAATATATATGAATTAGGAGAATGCACAAATGACAGTTTATAGTATCGGCGATAAGACACCAACTTTACCAGCAGAAGATAATTACTGGATAGCACCTGGAGCTCATGTAATGGGACAAGTAGTGCTAGGAGATAATGTTGGGATATGGTTTGGATCTGTTTTAAGAGGCGATAATGATGTTATAGCAATAGGTGATGAAACTAATATTCAAGAAAACACCATTATTCATGCTGATCCTGGTTGTCCAGTTACAATTGGCAACAACTGTACCATTGGTCATAACGCTATAATTCATGGCTGTACTATAGGAAATAATACTCTTATTGGTATGGGAGCAACTATATTAAATAATGCAAAAATTGGAAATAATTGTTTGGTTGGTGCTGGAGCCTTGGTTACTGAAAATAAAGAGTTTCCTGATGGTTCTTTAATAGTTGGTTCACCTGCTAAAGCTGTAAAAGAATTAGACGAGAAGACGATTGCGAATTTAACAAGGTCTTCTAAGCACTATGTAGAAAACTTTAAAAAGTTTTCAAAAGAGCTGAAGAAAATTAAATAATTTCCTTGTTTTTAAAGCTATGAATTTCATCTTCTGAGTAACCAACACTTTTTAGAATTTCTTCATTGTGCTCTCCAAGTTTTGGAGCTGTTTTAATTACGGAAGGTGTTTCAGAAAATTTCCATGGAGTGCCATGAATTTTTAAGGTTTTGTCAATTTCAGGATAATACTTTTCTGATACATAATTATTATCAACAATATTAGGTTCGTTTGATGCCTCTAACATAGTATTTACATGTGTTGAGATAATATCTGCTTCTCTTAAAATATTTATCCAATGTTCTCTTGTGTTTTTTGCAAAAAGGCTAGCAAGAGTTGAAAGAATTTGATTTTTTTTATCTTCAGAATCAAATGCTATTCCTAAATCATTAAGATTTTTTTCTTTCATAGTTTCATAAAACCCTAGAGCTTCTAAAGCAGGTTTCCAGTCTTTATGATCTACTTGCATAGCTAAAGGCTTGTTTTCAACATCATTAAAACAAGCGGCAATACCTGGTTTTTCTCTTGTTCCATTAATTCTGGCACCTGTTATTGGTGGTTTATTTTTCCACATTGCTGTTGTCATGGTCCAGCCCATTAGCCTAAAAGCGCTACCTACAAGAGAAGTTTCAACTTTCTGTCCTATACCTGTGGTCCGAGCATGAATTAGTGCAGCAAGAACACCTCCAAATGTTAAAATTGCACATGTTTCATCTGCAACGGAAGCTACACCCGTACGTAAATTTTGACCAGGTATTGAAAATGCTTCTGTTACTCCAGCTAAGGCTTGCCCAACAGCGTCAGTTCCAGGTAAGTCAGCGTCAGGACCATCTGGGCCATAAGCTGAAACTGACCCATAAACTATTGCAGGATTTATTTTTTTTAATTCTTCATATCCGAAACCTAATTTTTTTGCGACCCTTGGTCTAAAGTTTTGACCAAATATTTCTGCTTCTTTTACTAATCTATGTAATATAGATTTTCCTTCATCTGACTTCAAATTTAAAGTTAGACTTTTAACGCCTCTATTGTTTGTTTCAAAAAAAGAACTAAATGATCCTATGATTTCACCTGCATATCGACTGCTATCGCCTCCACTAGGTGTTTCAATTTTAATTACTTGGGCTCCAAGATCAGCCATAAACATGTAAGGAACAGTCCCAGCTTGAGCTGTTGAACAGGTTACAACTTTTATACCAGATAAAGGTCCATTATTATTTTTCATTTTGAAATCCTTTTAAATTTAAAAAAATTATAAAAATTATTTTAACTTAGGCATATTATGTCTATCTTCTGGATTAATCCAGCCCTTGAAATTTGGTTTTCTTTTTTCTGCAAATGCACGTCTACTTTCCATTCTGTCTTCGGTATCGCCATGTAAATGAAGTTTCTCTGCCAGGTCACCAATATTTGGACTAATTTTAGGAGCCATATGTTTCATCATGTACAATGTGTTCACTCTAGCAGCTGGTGGAAGTGTTAATAAATGTTCCGCCATTGAATTAGCTTCACTCATTAAATCTTTCGCTTCAACAAGACGATTGATAAACCCAACTTGATGCATTCTTTCTGCACTTATTCTATATCCAAAAGCCATTTCTGTAGCAATAGGATGTGGAAGGTTTCCATAATGGCCATGGTTATAACCTCCAAGAAGCCAACGTTTTGCTTCTGACATTTCAAATATTGCTTCTTTGACAGCTATTCTAAGATCTGTTCTTTCAACTAACATAAATCCACCGCCCATGGCAAAACCATTTACGGCTGCTATAACTGGTTTTTCCAGAATTCCAGTTTGAAAGGGGTCAACTAAATTTTCTTCAACAAATTCTTTTGGGGAGCCTGGAATACCTCTATCAAGTGACTCTTTCATATCTTCGCCAGCACAAAATCCTCTACCAGTACCTGTAAGGATAGCTACCTCAAGATCTTTGTCTTCATGAAAACGATTAAATGCATCTGCCATTCCATCTCGAATTACTGTACTTAATGCATTCAATCTTTCAGGGCGGTTCAATCGTATAGTTATAATTTGCCCATTAATTTCAGTTTCAACAAAACTCATTTTTTAACTCCCAGATAAAACTTTAACTTGTTATCTAATATTATATACTAAAAACTGTTGCAAGTCATAGAGATTAAATCATAATTACAATAAAGTCATTATGAGTTTTTGATGTATTTAAAGGATTAAGAT
>CAJJBL010000057.1 GCA_905182395.1 alpha proteobacterium SCGC AAA536-G10
AAAAAATTAAACGTTTTATTAAATAAGAAAATGCAATGAACCAAAAACTGAAAAGACAGAATTTTAATAGCAATATTAATAACAAAAACTCTAAAGATCATCGCCCTGAAAACAATTACAATCGTAATAAAGATATATCTAAATCACAAAATATTTTAAAATTATCTTCTAACCAGACTATAATATCAGGAAAACATTCAACCCTATCTGCTCTTGGAAACCGAAACCGTCATTTATTTTATTTAATTACAACCCAAGATAATAAATTATTTTGGGAAAATGAAATTAAAGAAATAGGTGTTAATATTGAAATAACAATTCGTAAGAAAGAAGAATTAGACGCTATTAATAATCATAAGCCTCATCAAAATATTATATTAATAACCAAACCTCTTGAAAGAATATCTTTAGATGAATTTTTATTTAAAAATACAAATGAAGCAAATGTACCTCTGAGATTAATAATACTTGATCAAGTAACGGATCCTCAAAACGTTGGAGCAATTATTAGGTCAGCGCATGCTTTTAAAATGAACGGCGTAGCCTTGTCTCAAAGGAATAGCCCGATTGAAACCGCGGCAATGTCAAAAGCATCATCTGGTGCTATAGAAAAAATAGATATAATTGAACTATCAAACATGTCTAGAGAAATAGTAAAACTTCAAAAATTAAACTTTACTGTTTTTGGATTAGCAAATGGAGGCAATGAGAACATTTCTGTTCTCGAAAATGAAACAGGCCATATTGCAATTATACTTGGATCTGAAGGCAACGGTTTGAGAAGACTTACTAAAGAAAAAGCAGACCATTTAATTGAGATACCTATAAATGACGAAAGTGAATCATTAAATGTTTCTAATGCGGCTTCTATAGCAATGTTCCAATTACAAAAAAATATACTAATAAAAGCCAGCAAAACCTAACTTTTTATTCAAAAATTAATAAAAAATAAAATAAGTTCTTGTCTCAAAAATAAATATCAATTATTGATCTCTTTAGTGCCGGCTTAGCTCAGTTGGTAGAGCAGTTGATTTGTAATCATCAGGTCGGGAGTTCGAGTCCCCCAGCCGGCACCATAACCTACATGTCAAGCAATGTAACCCATTGAAAACACTAGCATCTGTTATGTTTTATATCTAGGAGTGTAAAATATGGGTAACAATACAAACACTTCTTATGTCTTTTTAAAAGGTAATACTTACTACTAACGAATTTTATTTTTTATAAAAACTAAAATAAAAATTTAGTTTAAATGCCTCATAGCTATATGTAAAATACCATCCTCTAAAAATCTATCTCCATAAGGAATAAATTTTAGACTTTTATAAAATTCTTGAACCTCTACTTGGCTGTGTAACATTATAGAGCTTTTCTTATTTATTTTAATATAATGATTTATGATTTGATTAATCAATAAACTCCCTACCTTAAGCTTCCTATATTTAACTAATACAGCAACTCTTTCAATTTTAAATAACTGATCTGATTTTTTACGAACCCTAGCAGTAGCTATAGCCTCATCTTTCTTATAAATTAAAAAATGCTCACATAAATGATCTAAATTATCAAACTCAATTTTTTCTGATATACTCTGTTCTTCACAAAAAACTTTTTTTCTAATTTTAAATGAAACATTTATTTCACCAGACGAATCAATGCTTTTAAACTTATATAAACTCATAACCTAAATCTCTATAAATAAAACTATAATGGCAAAGCCTTGCCGTCATAATTAAAAAACTGACCTGTATCTTCCATACTTAAATTTAGGAATTGGTTCAATAAACCCTCTGCACTTTCTTCTGGAGATATGTCAGCTTGATCACCACCCATATCCGTCCTTACCCAACCAGGGTGGAAAGAAGTTACTATTATATTATCATTTAAAAATTGATTTGATATGGTTCGCATTAAATTATTAGCCGCAGCTTTGGAGGCTCTATAAATAGGAGCATTAGACGACAAATGAACTTGACTTCCCATAAGAGAAGAAATTATGGCCACTTTTGATTGAGATTTTTTATTTAAATTTGGATAAAAGTTTTGAATAGTAAGAAAAGGACCTGCAACATTTGCCATCATAACATCCATGATAGCCTTTTCATTATGGTCTTTACTAAAAATATTACCTTTTCCGTTATTAACCCCTGCGTTACATACTAAAATATCTATATCAAATTTGACGTTTTGGGATGTATTTATAATACTTTGAGCACTTGTTACATCCATTTCATGAATATTTAGGTTAGAATGTCTTTGAGAAAGCTCATTTAATTCCTTTGAGTTTCTTAAATTTCTACAGCAAGCCTCAACATTCATATTTTTCATAAGAGATATTTTAGTCAAAGCTAAACCAATACCTCTATTAGCCCCTGTGATTAATATTGTTTCTGTCATGACATCTCCTTTGAACTGCTATATTGATTAGTTATATTTCAAGCTAATTTTTTTATTATTAATATAATTTCTCCATGCTGAAAAAACTCCACTACCAACAACTATTATACCACCAATAAATATTGATAGTGTTATTATATCGTTAAAAATAATTATTCCTATTATGGATGCAAAAAATAATTGAAAGTATGTAAAAGGTTGTAAAACACTTGCTTCTGCATTTTCATAAGCTTTTATTAAAAGAAAATGACCAGCTGTGCTTAATACACATAATAAAGCCATCCATCCCCAATCTCTATATAAAATTGGCTCCCAGTAAAATGGACCAACTATAGACATAACTATACATCCAACTATGGCTACCCAGAAAAAACTTGTTTCAGAAGAATCATCTTTTGAAACTTTTCTTGTCAAAATTGTATAAAAACCTAACACAAATGCACCTAAAATAGGTAAAACAGCATCAAAGCTAATTATAAAATTTGTAGGGTCTAATATAATTAAAACTCCTAAAAATCCGAATAAAACTGCCAACCATCTTTGAATACCTATTTTTTCATTTAGAATTGGGCCTGAAAAAGCCACTACAATTAAAGGAAAAAAAGACAAAATTGAATGAGTTTGAACTAACCCAAGTTTAGTAAAAGAATAAACTCCAATTAATATTGCTGAAATAAGTAATAATCCTCTAATAAATTGAGTGTATGGCTGTTTAGTAGATATTACCTTTATAATTCCATTTTTTTTTCTTAAACTAATTACAATTACTAATAATGCTAAGACCCAACTTCTAATCATATTAATGACAAAAACATTATAATTTTCAGCTAAATATCTTGAAACTCCATCCATTATAGCAAAAAACAATGTGGCAAGTACAATTGTCAAAACACCCTTCTTAACGTTATTAATCATAGTAAACTACATTCCCTTGTATCTATATAATTTTAACGAGTAAAAATTATGAAATAAAACAAAGATACTTTTTAATTGATTATAACAATGTTTATGGTGTTATTATAAATCATAAATATTAAACATTATATTTTTTTATGAGAAACCAATGAATAATAATTTTAAACCTATAGGATTTATCGGAATAGGACTGATGGGAGCATCTTTCGTGAAGCGTTTATCAGAGCTAAATTATTTAATTAATGCATATGATAAAAGAAAAGAAAAATTAGAGTCGTTGAACAATAAAAAAAGAGTTACTTTATGTGCTAATCCAGCTCAAGTATGTAAAAATTGCGACATAATATTTATCTGTGTAGATAAAACTGAGAATGTAAAAAATGTTGTATTCGGGGATGATGGAATAATTCAAAACGCTTCTAAGGATACTATAATTGTTGATTTATCAACAACATTAGCTAACGAAACTATAAATTTTTCAAAGAAAATTAAAATCGAAAAAAAGTCATCATGGGTGGATGCACCAATATCTGGAGGGCCTGAAAAAGCCTTGGATGGATCACTAGCTATAATGGTCGGTGGAGAACAAAAAGATGTAGATATAATTTCACCAATTTTAAACGATATTGCATCAAATTTTACACATTTTGGTCCTGTAGGTTCTGGTCAAATAGTAAAGATGATAAATCAAATATTAGTGTTAAATAATTATGCTGTTTTAGCTGAAGCATTATCATTTGCAGAGGCTTGGGGAATTGATGCGCATAAAATTCCTAATGCGTTAAGTGATGGTCACGCAGGCTCAAATTTACTAACACATTTATTTCCTAGAATGATAGAAAAAGACTTTAAACCCCAAGGTTATACTTCACAAATTCTAAAGGATCTTTCCATGGTCTCTAAACTTGCAGATCAAAAAGACATACCAATACCAATAACTAGTCTTACAAAACAATTATTTACAATTCTTACGGGGAAATCAAAAGCAAATCTAGATGGCACATCTATTGTAAAATTATTTGATAAGAATAAAATTATTTAAAAAGGAAGATAATGAAAAACATACCCATAATTGACGCTCATCATCATTTTTGGGATTTGAGTTTAAAAAAACACCCATGGTTAAATGCAAATAGTCAAATACCTTTTAGATATGGAGATTATAGCTCAATATGCAAAAACTTTCTGATATCCGATTATAAAGAAATTAGCAAAAATCATAATATAGTAAAAACAGTTCATATGGAGACTGAGTGGGACCCAAAAGATCCAGTTGGTGAGACTAAATGGCTTCATAAATTATATGATGAAACAGGTTTTCCAAATGCCATAGTTGGCCAAGCTTGGTTTGATAGACAAGATATTGATGCTGTACTAAGTGGACATATGCGGTATCCGCTAATTAGAAGTATAAGGCATAAACCAAGAATATCTTTAACACATGATATTCAAAATTTAAACCCAAAAGGAACACTTAATGATCCTGTTTTTAGACAAGGTTATTCTTTGTTAAAAAAATATCATCTACACTATGATCTTCAAATTCCATGGTGGCATCTTCCAGATGCTACAAAGCTAGCTAAAGATTTTCCAGATACAATAATAATACTTAATCATACTGGGTTACCATCTGACAGATCAAAAGATGGGCTAAACAATTGGAAAAGTAATATGAAGCAATTTTCTGAACAACCAAATACAGCATTAAAAATATCTGGAATTTGTGTCCCAAATAAAAAATGGAATTCTAATCTTAATAAAAACATCATTAAAGAATCTATAGATATTTTTGGATATCAGAGATGCATGTTTGCGTCTAATTTTCCTGTAGACGGAGTGATATCTACTTTTGATGAAATATTTAATGGTTTTAAAGAAATTGTTTCATCTATGAAAGATTATGAAATTAAAAGTCTTTTTCATGACAACGCAATAAAATATTATAATCCAAAATAGTTAGAAAACATAAAACTAGACTAAACACCTTTAAAGTTAGCAGGTCTTTTTTCCATAAATGCGTTTCTACCCTCTTTGTAATCTTCACTATCAAAGCACACTGAAGCAAGTTCTTCACATAACACAAGATTCCTATCGTCAGGATTTTTTAAAATCTCTATTCCTATTTGTTTCATAGCTCTAATGGTTAATGGAGCATTTTTAGATATTGTTAACGCATATTCCTTAACAAAAGTCTCTAATGTATCTTCTGGAACTAACTTTTGAACTAAACCACATGTCAAAGCCTCATCAGCATTTATTCTATCTGCGGTAAACATAAAGTGTTTTGCCATACCAGGCCCCATAATATCAAAAAGTCTCTTTATAGATGAGAAAGGATATCCGAGTGACAATTTGGCTGCAGGCATTGCAAACTTTGATTTTTGAGAGCATATCCTTATATCACAACAAACTGCTAAATTTAAGCCACCCCCTATACAATAACCATTAATCATAGCTATTGTAGGTTTTGGAAATGTTTCTAAAAGCTCGTATACCATTTGAGTTTTTTTATTATAATTTAGCACTGCCTCTTTAGAACTTCTTTCCTTATCAAACTTAGATATATCAGCTCCAGAAACAAATGATTTACCTCCAGCTCCATTTAAGACAATAACACGAATATCTTTATTATTTTTAAAGTCATTAAGAATTGTAACTAAAGCATCCCACATTTCAATTGAGACGGCATTATGTTTTTCAGGGTTATTAAAAGTGATATAACCAACTCCATTTTCACTTTTTGATAACATTTTTTCTGTAGTCATTTTAAATCCTATATTTTTATTTAGATAATTTTTTGTTCAATAAGGTTGGCCAATTCATCTTCTTTAAAACCTAACTCAGACAAAATATCTAAATTATGTTCACCTTTTTCTGGAGGCCTCTGCTTCATAGAACTAGGAGAGCGAGAAAGATTAAATGGCTGACCTACTAATTCTGTTTGTCCAAAAGGAATAGTATAAATAGATTGAGCAATCCCTAGATGCTTGACTTGAGGATCATCAAATACTTTATCTATAGTATTTATAGGGCCACATGGCACACCAACTTTTTCTAATATTTTAACCCAATCATTAGAGGTTCTAGTAATTGTAATTTCTTCAATTAAAGAGTTTAAATAATCTCTATTCTTTAAACGTTCTGTTGCTCCTTTAAACTCTTCTTTTTCAAGCCATTCAGATTTATCTATGGACTCAACAAAGCGTTTCCAAATTGTTTCACCTGCAACAGCTAAATTTATTGAACCGTCAGAAGTCTTGAAAACTCCTGTTGGAACACTTGTTGGATGATTATTGCCAGCTTGACCTGCAATATTTTTTTCACTTAACCATCTTGCGGCCTGAAAATCGAGCATGAAAATTTGAGCTTGTAGTAAGGACGTTTTTACCCACTGTCCCTCTCCCGATTTTTCTCTTTCAATCAATGCTGTTTGAATACCCATCGCACAAAAAAGACCTGCAGTTAAATCAGCAACAGGAATTCCTACTCTCATTGGACCTTGACCAGGAGCTCCAGTTACACTCATTAAACCACCCATTCCTTGAGCAATTTGATCAAACCCTGGTCGTTTGGCATATGGTCCATCTTGCCCAAAGCCTGATATACTAGCAAGGATAATTCTTGGGTTTATTTTTTTTAAAGAATTGTAATCTATGCCCAGTCGATCCTTTACATCAGGACGAAAGTTTTCAACAACCACATCAGATTTCTCTACAAGTCTTAGGAAGATTTTAACTGCTTCAGGTTTTTTTAAATTTAAAGTGATACTTCTTTTGTTACGATGCAGATTTTGAAAATCAGAAGTGTGCCTGGATGCGCCTAAAGCTCCATCTGCTTCGATGCTTTCTGGAGCCTCTATTTTTATTACATCAGCACCCCAATCCGCTAATTGTCTAACCGCAGTAGGACCAGATCTAACTCTTGTTAAGTCAAGCACTCTTATATGTGACAAAGCATCGGATGCAGGTATATGTGGCATGCTCGGTATCCTCCGTTAAAAGGTTTAAATATATAAAATATAAAATAGTTAAAAATTACTTATAAGCAATAAATATATAGAATATCAATAAAATTGCTTGTGAATAAATAAAAAAAAATTAATAGTTCCAAAAATTATTGAACATAGGAAAATGAAAATGTCTAAAGAAAAATTTAATTTTGAAGAATATAAGAAGAAAATCTTTGAGGTTGAAAAAAATTCTCTTAAAACAGTAATTAAAACTAAAGATTCAAGTGTATGTTGGAGATCTTGGGGGAAAGGTACGCCTATAGTTTTTTTACACGGAGGGTATGGTAGTTGGGCACATTGGATAAAACAAGCTCTTCCATTTTCTAAAAAAAATAGAGTTTTAATACCTGACATGCCTGGATTTGGAGAGTCAGATGACCTAAGTATGCCTCATACTCCAGAAAAAATTGCTTCAAACTTAGTTGATTCTCTTATGGAGTTAATTGACATAAATGAAAACCCAATAATATGTGGTTTTTCCTTTGGTGGATTAATTGCTGGCCATCTTTCTTATCAAATGAATAGAAAAGGCATTAATCCACAAAAATTGATATTAGTTGGACCTGGAGGCCTTGGTGCTAAGAGAGGAGTAATGGAGGAAATGATCGCAAGACACTCCAAAATGACAGAGACTGAAGTTTATAATGCTCATAAAAGAAACCTTGAAATTTTAATGATGTCTAATCCCGAAAAAGTGGATGACTTATCAATTCATATTCAAAAACAAAACACTGACGCACATAGAATTAAAAGTAGGCCAATATCTGGGACAGATACGTTAGCACAAATTTTAAAACAACAAAACGTTCCACTTTATGTAATTTGGGGGGAAAAGGATGCCAGTGTAGGCGTTTATCTCGAAGACAGAATGGCTATTTTGAGATCAATAAACAGTGAAGTTCACTTTCATGTTCAATTTAAATTAGGTCATTGGTTAATGTATGAAGATGAAACAATGTTTAATGAGCTATTTCAAAAAATTATTCAAGTTTAAACCCATGACTTTTAAGCCATTTTCTGAAATCATTTCTTTCTGGAACAGATAACTGCCGAGCAACGTTTTCAGACCACGTTCCCTTTTCTGAAACACCATAAATATTAACGTGTCTTTGTTTTTTGTCTGTGATAGGCGCTATTTTATAAACTCTTTCATCATAATCATTTATTTTTACGTTAAGATGTTCTTCATTATAATAATCATTATGAATTGTAATACTTTGAGGCATCCTTATTGAAACAGGTGCTTTTTCAGCTGGCCATCCAATTGCTAAACCAGCTATTGGAAAAACGCCTTTTGGTAATTTACAAAGTATTTTTATTTCATCAATAATATTTCTAATCATACTAATAGGACAGACCCCTAACCCGCTAGCTTCCGCCGCGCAAATTAAAGACTGCATAGAAAGAGAAGCATCAATAACAGCATTCATAAAAGTATCTACATTATTGTTTTTATATTCATAACCTTTCTCTTTTGTTACCTTCATATTTCTTCTTATATCTGCTAAAAATAAAAGAAAAACAGGAGATGAAAGAGCCCATTTAGTTTCACCAATTAATTCTCCTACCTTAAGTTTAAGCATTTTATCTTGCATTATTAATATTGAATATTGCTGTAAATTAGATTTTGATGGTGCAGATTGTGCTGCAGTTAATAAAAGAGTTAGTAATTCTTTAGAAATTGGCTTATCTGAAAATTTTCTTATACTTGCACGAGAAATAATACTTTCTAATAAATCTGGTATAATCATTTTTGAAAAATCTAATTTAGAACTTTGGCCATACCTATCTTCATAAAGCTTAGAAACCTTAACCATTATTTATCTCCAAGAAAATTGAATTTTATTATATTGCTATTAATATAAATAATTATTTAATTTTAAGGAATTTTTTTATGTTAAATCTCGAAGGTAAAATTGCGATTGTAACTGGATGTGGTTCAATTGGTGATGGTTTTGGCAATGGAAGAGCAATAGCAACTTTATTAGCCCGACAAGGCGCAATTGTTATTGGAACAGATATTAATGAAGATGCTGGCAATAATACTTGTGAATTTATAAGTAAAGAAGGAAATATGTGTCATTTTTATAAAGTTAATATGACAGATGAGGAAGATGTTAAAAAATTTTTTGACAATATTAAATTACAAAATAAAAGGTTAGATATATTAGTCAATAATGTTGGTCAATCAGAACCAGGTGGTCCGGTTGAGATTGATTCAAAAACCTGGCGAAAACAATTTGCATTAAACTTAGATGCAGCTTTTTTTTGTACAAAGTTTGCCATCCCAATTATGGAAAAGAATACAGGAGGTTCAATTGTAAACATCTCGTCAGTAGCAGGAATTAGATACGTTGGGAAACCTCAAGTTGCATACAGCGCATCAAAAGCTGCACTTATACAGATGACTAAAACAACAGCAGTAATAGAAGCAAAGAAAAATATTCGACTGAATTGTGTTATTCCTGGCTTAATGCATACGCCTTTAGTAGAGAGACTTGCAAAAAAATATGCTAATGGAGATTATGAAGGATTTGTAAATCATAGAAATAATCAAGTACCTTTAGGTAAAATGGGCCAATCCTGGGACGTTGCTCATGCTGTCCTATTCTTAGCATCCAATGAATCTAAGTACATAACTGGTACAGAAATAATTGTTGATGGAGGATTAACTGCTTCAACACCATAAAAGATTATACTTAATTAAATTATAGTTTAATTTAATTAAGTATAATTTTCTAATAGTTATGTAGTTTTTCATAGGGAAAAAATTAATGTACTATAAAATTCAAAAGCGTACTAATGAACTTCTCGCTAAAGGCAATATAACTGACAAATATAGTCGAATTGTTGATATTGTTCTTTTTATATTAATAATTTTAAATATTGCTGCCGTTTGCTTAGAATCAGTTAATCAAATTGGAATAAAGTATAAAGAAGCCTTTAATAATTTTGAATTATTCTCCGTGATAGTGTTTAGCATTGAATATATCTTAAGAATTTGGTCTTCTCCTTTCAGAAAAGATTTAGGTGAAGTGTCTAACCTAATTAAGAGATTAAGATATATTTTTAGTTTTACTGGGTTAATTGATTTTTTAGCTATTATACCTTCTATACTTCCTTATTTTTTTGGAGGGTTAGATTTAAGGTGGCTAAGAGTATTAAGACTCTTACGTCTTCTTAAAATATCAAACTACAGTTCAGCTTTAGAAGATTTTTTTTCTGCTATAAAGGAAGATTGGCGTTCCTTTAGCGCAGCTATGTATCTAATGTTAATTGCTTTATTTTTATCTAGTTCGCTTATGTATATTGCAGAACACGAAGCTCAACCAGATAAATTTAGTTCAATCCCTGAAACTATGTGGTGGGGGTTGATAACATTAACAACAGTAGGATATGGCGACGTATCCCCAATCACTCCATTGGGCAAAGTGATTGGTGCTCTAACTGCAATCATGGGAGTTTGTACCGTAGCTCTTTTAACAGGGATTGTGGCATCGGCTTTTGCAAATCAAAGATCTAGAAGAACAGCCATTTTTGAAGCAGAAATTAATCAGGCTTTGAGCGATGGAATTATAAGTGATGATGAAGCTCTTAAAATAGAAACACTAAGGAAAGAGCTTAATCTTTCTCCAGAACATTCTAAAACTGTAATGGATATTTTGTCTGAAAAAAAACTTTAATAAAACAATTAAAATCTTCTGGCATATTGAGGTGGAACTTCTATATTAATTTTAAGTGTCTTTGCTGCGTCCCATACCCATCTTGGATTCGTAAGAAAGGCTCTTGCCATAGCAACCATATCAGCTTCTTCATTAATAATAATTTCATTAGCTTTAATAGGATCAGTAATCATTCCAACTGTCCTAATAACCATAGATGTGTTTTGCTTTATAATCTTTGCCAAGTGTACTTGATAATGAGGCCCTATTGGTATTTGTGGATTTGGGGTATTCCCTCCACTAGATACACATAAATAATCACAACCTATTTTTTCTAATTCTTTAGAAAATATAATAGCTTCACTTTCATCAATACCATCTTTATCCCATTCAGTTCCTGTTATCCTCATCCCCAAAGGAAAATTGATTGGCAACGCTTCTCTGATTGAATTAAAAACTTCTAATGGAAATCTCATTCTATTTTCAAGACTTCCACCATATTCATCTGTTCTATGGTTTGAAATTGATGATAAAAATTGATGAAAAAGGTAACCGTGAGTTCCATGTATTTCAATTAAATCAAAACCTACTTTAACTGCCCTTAATGCAGATTCAACAAAGTTCTTTTTAATCCGTTCTAAATCTTCTTTTGCCAAATATTCTGGAATATGCCATCCATCTTCAAATGCAATTGAAGAAGGAGCAACGGTTCTCCATGGATCTTCATTTTCAGTCAAGCTCTTTCTTCCTTCCCAAGGCCTTTGAGTTGAAGCTTTTCTCCCGGCATGTGCTAACTGAATTCCAAAAGCTGTATTTTTAGGAGACACAGATTTTGCTTGATCTAATGTTTTTTTAAAAGAAATTTCACAAAAATCATTATATAG
>CAJJBL010000058.1 GCA_905182395.1 alpha proteobacterium SCGC AAA536-G10
CAGAAAATGAAGAGCCAGCCATGCATTTTAGTCTATTAAGAAAATTAGCATTAAAAAACAATTTAGCAGAATTATCTATGGGCATGAGTAACGATTTTGAAGAGGCCATTAAGTTTGGAGCTACGTCAGTTAGAATAGGGTCAAAGTTTTTTGGAAATAGAAATTATTAACCTTATAAAATATGTCCTGATTTCTTTAACTTGGTTTTGAGATATTTTTTGTTATGTTTGTTAGAAGGTATTTGAATAGAAATTCTCTCAACCACATTGATTCCTAGATTAGTTAAATGATCTATTTTTTTTGGGTTATTTGTAATTAGCTTAATGGATTGAATGTTAAACTGTTTTAATATTTCTTGTACTGGGAAATATAATCTTTCGTCATCGTTAAACCCAAGAGCTAAATTAGCTTCAACTGTATCCATTCCTTGTTCTTGAAGGGAATAAGCACGTAGTTTATTTAACAAACCAATGTCTCTACCTTCTTGTGCCAAATAAATTAAAATACCTTCATCAGCTTTTGCCATTAATTTTATTGACTGTTTAAGTTGTTGGCCACAATCACATTTTAAACTATCAAGAATATCACCCGTAATACATTGACTATGAACCCTTACCATTGGAATATGTTCAGATTGTTTGCCATCTAAAATATTTCGTGACTTTCCTATAAGTAAACAAAAATGCTCATTACCACCATCTTTAGGTCTAAATATAACAACTTCACATTTATCTGTTTCAGCAATAGGAACTTTTGCTCTTACCGCTATAGTTAGTCTTTCAGCGTTATTTTTCTCAAATGATTTAACATCATTGCCTTCGACATAAACAATATTATTTTTTGACGCCCATTCATTTATCTTTTCTATTGGAACATTTGAAATTATAGAAATTAAACCTGCTGGCAGAAGTCTAGCCTGCCTTAATATTAATAGACAAACAGAAGTGACATTCTCACCCTTTTCATAAATTACTCCATTTAATAAAGGTATAGGATAATTTTGCATTGGCATGCATAGAGACATAATATCATTTAAGGTCCAATTTTTATCAATAGAAATAGAGCATGGATATTCATTTGAATTTAAACCCAAGGCAAAAGCACGATTAGAAGATAAAATAATATTTGGTCTTGATAAAGTAAGTTGACTTAGATTAGAAACTGTATCTTTTTCAATTAATTCTGCTGCGGTTAGTAATACAGATATACCTGTATTAATATCGGAAACAACAATTTTTCCTCCTCTTCTTAGTTCAGAGATTGCTCTTTCAATTTTTACTGCTAGATTTATATTATTCATGTGTACCAAAATTTTAAATTTAAATTATTACTATGATTAAATTATAGGTTATAATTATTATGAAAAAAACTATATCAATCTTAATATATGAAAAAGAATTTTTTTTAAACTCTATTTTAAAAGAACAGTTATCTAAAATAGCTAATTATCATATAACGTTAGTAGATAATAATGAAAACTTATTTGAAATAATAAAAGAAAATTTTTTTGATGTAGGCATTATAAATTTAGATAATTCAAAGGATGATACTTTAAAATTAATTAAAATTTTTAAAGACAAAAACGATCATAAAAATTTAATAATTTATCATGATGAATTAACAAAATATAATGCTTATATAAATGAAAATAATATTATTTATTTAATAAAACCTTTTAAATTAAATACTTTATTTAATTACATAATAGATATTCTTAATAATGAAGAAAATAACAAAACAATAATTTATTTAATGGAGCATTTAATTTTTTATCCAGTTAAAAAAATAATATATAATGATAAAAAAGAAACTAAAGAACATTTAACTGAAAAAGAAACAGATCTTTTAGAATATTTAATTAAAAATAAGAATTCAGAAATTTTGAAAAAAAATTTATTAATTTCTGTTTGGGGAATTGATAAAAACATTAACACTCATACTCTTGAAACTCACTTGTATAGGTTAAGGCAAAAACTATATAAAATAGAGCCCAATTTAACATTTTCTTTAATAAACCAAAATGGAAAATATATTTTTAAAAATAATTAATTCTAGGAGATAAAAATTGAATACTAATATATTTGATGAAACGTTTAACAAAGATTTCTTTTTAAATAATTTCGGAAAAAAATATTTATATAAAAAAGATATAATTCGTAATCATTCAAAAATTATGAGTTTAGATATTTTAAATGAAATTTTATCCATAAGAACTAATTGGAATAATAAAAACTTTATTATGATGTTAGATAGAAAACCTATTAATTACTCAGAATATTCTTCATTATTTTTAGAAACAGCAGGTAAATTTTTAAGGCCAGATGTAGATAAAGTACAAAATTGGATTTCAAGAGGGTCTTCTATTGTATTAAATGAGATTGATAGCATGAACACAGGGTTAATGAGTGTTGCTAATGAATTACAAAGTTTAACAGGTGGAAGATGTCAAGGTAATCTCTACTTTTCAATGCAAAGTCATCAAGCGTTTGGACCACATTGTGATGAACATGACGTCTTTGCAATTCATTTTGAAGGTGAAAAAATTTGGAATATATATGAAAATATAGAATTAAATCCAATTAATCATCCAAACTTTAAATATAGTCCAGAAGAAAGAATAAAAAAGGCAGGTAAGCTTATAGATCAAGTAACATTAAGGCCAGGTGATTTACTGTATTTGCCAAGAGGACAATATCATGACGCTTTAGCTTCTATGAGTGGCGCAATTCATGTTGCTTTTGGCTTAACCTATTTAAAGCCAATAGATATAATTTCTGTATTATGGGATAAATTAATTAATAGTGATTACATGCGTCAAGACATAGATAGAAAATCAACTAAACAAGATTTAAAAAATCACTTAAAAACTATTGCATTAGAATTAGAAAAAGTTATTTGTACTGACGAAAATACAGAAATATTTTTTAACAATATAGAAAAATGGCCATATAAGTTTAAAGACTATTCTTTAAATAATATAATTTCTGAAGGCAGAAAATATAAAGTTTCAAAATTAGTTAAAATAGAAAAAAATGGCGAGCAGGCCTTTTTGACAAATGGTAATAATAAAGTATTGATCCCTAAAGAATATCTAGAAGTTACAAATTTTATTTTAAAACAAGATTTTGTTACAGATCATTTAATAAATTCTAATTTTAAACATTTATCAAAAACAATAATAATTGATTGTTTAAAAAAATTAAATGACATGAAAGTTATATCTTAGGAAAAGACTTTTATAATATGGGTTAGTGGTATTTAGTGAATACATAAAAAAGTTTCTCATGAGAAACTT
>CAJJBL010000059.1 GCA_905182395.1 alpha proteobacterium SCGC AAA536-G10
ATGGAACAAACACTCATAGTAGATAAAGTATAAGGGACACCAAATTCTTCAGCAGCTTGAGCAGCTAAAATCTCTCCATCAGCATGTTGCATTCCTGTAAGACCTGTAGGGGCTAATGCAACCGGCATTGATACATCTTGTCCAACCATTTTTGTTTTTAAAGTTCTATTTGACATATCAATGGCAACTCTTTGCCTTAATTTTATTTTTTGAAAATCCGTTACGTTTTCTCTATATGTTGTTTCAGTCCATGAACCTGAATTTGCATAATCGAAAAACATTTTTGGCACTTTTTTTTGTGCCAAATTTTCTAAATCTTTAATTTCTAAGATATCCATTAAATTTCCTTATATTTTCTGATATATAATTATTAGAGAATAATAGATAAAAACTCAATAATACTTTAAAAGTTTTAATTTATAATTTTATTGGAGGATATAATGAATATTTTTGAATTAAGAACCTATACGCTTCATGTTGGAAAATTAAATGAAGCCATACAAATTTATAATGATCTTGGATGGCCTGCTCTAGAAAAATATAAAAAAAATATAGTCAGGTACTTTATAGGTGATGTTGGTGCTTTAAATCAAATTATACACGTTTGGCAATTTGAAGATGATAATAATAGAAGAGAATTATGGAAAACCATATATGCTGATAAAGATTTTTTAAAATTTGCAAAAGAATTTAGACCTCTTGTTCTTACTCAAGAAAATAAGTTAATGACTGCTGCTCCATGGACACCTATTAAATAACTAAAAAAAAATTAAGGATTTATTATGACTAAAAACAAATATAACATTGCTGTAATTCCTGGTGACGGTATTGGCACAGAAGTTATGCCAGAAGCATTAAAAGTTTTAGAAATTATATCAAATAAACATGGTATTAATTTACACTTTGATCATTTTGATTTTAGCTCATATGAATATTATTCTAAACATGGGCAAATGATGCCAGATGATTGGAAAAGTCAAATTGGAAACCATGATGCTTTATTTTTTGGAGCTGTTGGTTGGCCAGAAAAAATACCAGATCATGTTTCATTATGGGGATCTTTATTAAAATTTAGAAGAGATTTTGATCAATATATTAATATGAGACCTGTTAAATTAATGCCTGGAGTTCCATCTCCTCTTGCTAACAGAGAACCAGGAGATATTAATTTTTATATTATAAGAGAAAATACTGAAGGGGAATATTCTTCTATTGGTGGGAAAATGTTTCCTGATACTGATAGAGAAATTGTCATGCAAGAAACAGTAATGACTAGAATTGGCGTCGATAGAGTATTAAAATTTGCTTTTGAATTAGCAAGAAAATCAGAGAAAAAACACTTGACCTCTGCAACAAAGTCGAATGGCATTTCTATAACTATGCCTTATTGGGATGAAAGAGTTGAAGAGATGGCTAAAAGTTACACTGATGTAAAATGGGACAAATACCATATAGACATATTATGCGCTCACTTTGTTTTAAATCCTGATAAATTTAACGTTGTAGTGGCTTCAAATTTATTTGGAGATATTTTATCAGACTTAGGTCCTGCTTGTACTGGTACAATTGGAATAGCTCCCTCTGGCAATATTAACCCAGAGAAAAAATTTCCTTCTTTATTTGAACCCGTTCATGGATCAGCTCCCGATATAGCAGGAAAAGGAATAGCAAATCCTATTGGACAAATTTGGGCAGGAGCGATGATGTTAGATCACCTTGGACATAAAGATGCATCAGAAAACATTGTAAGAGCTATAGAAGAGGTTTTACAGAAAAAAGAGTATAGAACTGGAGATCTTGGAGGAATAGCTAATACAAAAATATGCGGAAACGCTGTAGCTGATGCAATATAGTTAAAAACCCTTTAATCTACTTTTTAATTTTTGCATCCCACCTATCCATCTAGAATAATTATTTGCTTTATTCTGAAAATAACCTTCAACTTCTACGTGAGGAGAAATAAGAAAAGTATTATTTTTAACTGCCTTTATAACTTCTTGTGCCAAAATTTCTGGTTCCATCATTCCATCAAGTGCGGCAACATCATTTTCTCTTCCTTTTGTCATATTTGTTTTAACCGCCTGAGGACATAAAACTGAAACACCAATGCCTTGTCTCCCATAAGTTATAGCTAACCATTCAGCCAGTCCTACAGCTGCATGCTTCGTTGTTGAATATGTTATAGAGTCAATATGTGTTAACAGCCCTGCTGCAGACGCAGTATTTACAAAATAACCTTCGCCTCGCTTTATCATTTCAGGAGCCAATTTTCTTGCCGCATAAACATGAGCCATTACATGTATATTCCAATTTTTATTCCAATTTTCATTAGAAGTTTGCTCGTCACCTAAGGTTAAAATACCAGCATTGGAACAAAATATATCTATTTGACCAAATTCAATATTTACTTCATCAATAAGTTTTTTAATTTGAAGCTCATCACTCACATCACATATTTTAGTGAATAATGCACTGTTTTCAAATTTCAAATCTTTAAAAGAAATATCAGCTAAAATTATTGCTTTAGGACTTTCTTTTAAAAACTCTTTGCAAATAGATTGACCTATTCCTCCAGATCCACCGGTTATCACTATAACTTTATTAAGAATCTCCAAAATCAACCCTCATAATTATTATATTTAAAAACTTAAACATTTTTTATAAAATTTTCATCTGATTTTTTTAATTTTTCTAATAATTTTAAAAAATCAATTAGCATTTTATTTTCTTTAATATTAATCACTTCAGCTAATTGTCTATTATTTTCTTCGCTTGGGCTATATGTTACTCCTTTTTTTATAGTATATTTAACCCACTTATTTTTAGATAATATATCAACATGTCTCCTTATCGTCTCTATACTTAAACCTGATAATACTGAGATAAGAGAATAGGTTAAAACACTTTTATTATTATAATTTTTTTTTGAGAACTTCAGCCACATACTCTCTACAATATCTCTATTAAAAAATGTTTCAGCGGCAATATTTGAATCTGTTTTTTTAAGAATTAATAAATGATGCCAACAAATAATTTGCATTATTAAATAAGTATTAGTAGTTCCAAAAAATTCAGATAGCATTCGCGACCTTTGAGTTTCAAAAGCAAGAAATTCAGTCCAAATAATCAAAAAATTATTATGAAAAAACTGTTCCAATAAAAATACCCCCATATTCTCACAAAACATAAGTAAAAATGTAAACTTTAAGGTATTTATAAAAATAAAGCAAAAAATTAACAAGTTAATATAATTGTGAACTCAGCCTGCTAGTTGGAAAATAGCTGAGTTCACAATTATAATTAAAGCTATTAATTCATAACACAATCAAGAATTAGGTTTCACTATACGAGAAACAAATAGATTGCTAGTATTTTTTTAATAGCACAGAATTATTTTAGTTTAATTAAGAATTAAAATTTTTTAATTAATTTTACTCTATTTAAAACAATGACTTTTTTTATAAGGTGTTTAGTTTATGGAGCCAACTCTAGAATTAAATACAAAAATATATAATAAAGATAATTCAGATTTATCTTATTTGATAATAGGGAAAAAATTATTAAATGGCATATTACACTATAAACTTAAATCTAAGAGCGCAGAAGAATTTTACCTAAGTGAGTTTGCAATAAAAAATAGATTCAAAACTGATTTTGAAAATACTAAAATTTTTAGTAAAAAAACAGTATCAATATTATTTTCTAAGATCATTAAAAATGGCTACATAACAGGAAAAGCAAATGACAAATAAACTAATTACCATATATTCGTGTTTAATAATTTTTTTACTAGCTGCATGTGAAACGGCATCACAAAAAGTAGTTGGTGGCACTTCTGCTAGTGGAAGCTCTTCTAGTTCATCAAAAGTAAGTGCAGCAAATAAAAGTAGCTTATTTGGTCAGGCTAAAGAAACTGCCGCTGATAAATTAATAGCTGTTGGTGACAGAGTGTTATTTGGATATGACTCTGCTAAATTAGATGAGAGTTCTAAAATACTTATTGATGCTCAATCAAGATTTTTAAGAGTTAACAATGATTTAAATTTTATTATTGAAGGTCATGCTGATGAAAGAGGCACTCGTGAGTATAACCTCGCTTTAGGTGAGCAAAGAGCAACAGCGGTAAGAGACTATTTGGTTATACAAGGAATTGATCCTGATAGAATTAAAGTAATTTCTTATGGAAAAGAAAAGCCAGCAGTTGTTGGATCTAACAGTATGGCTTGGTCAAAAAATAGAAGAGCAGTTACTGTAATTAATTAATTATAAAGAAAAACATCAATAATATAATTTAAATTTATTTGTAAATTAATGAAATTTGTTATTAACAAATAGATTATTTCTATTTAAATATTAATTTATAAACTGAAGTTATTAAAAATAATAATAGAAAATAAAAATTTAAATTGTTAGATATTATATTTTATTACATCACTAAAATTATATTTAATAGAGTATCTAATAATGCAAAATATTTCTTCTGAAATCTTAAATAACATTCGAAATAAATTTTCTCAAGTTGATACATGTCCAATTCAAGGTAAACGTATCTTTTTTGAAAACGCAGGTGGAGCTTTAACGCTTAAGTCCGTTGTTGAATGCTCAAAAAAATATGCTGCTATCCCGGACAACCAAGGAAGAGATAACCAAGGATCTTATGAGCTTGTAAAAACAATAAACAAAGCAAAAGATGATATGAGATTATTTATGAACGCTCCATCAGGACAGTTTTTTGTTGGTGAAAGTGGAACAGAATTAATATTTCGCCTTATAATGAATGCTTGTTTAGGAACAGTATCTAATGGTCAAGTTTTAGGATCTACTGTTGAACATCCTGCAACGCGAAGTGCTTGCTCAAGATGGTCTAAAATCTCTGGAAAAGAACATATATTAGTGCCTCATAATAATGAAAAAGGTTTAGTTACCAATGAAGATTATAAACAATACATTACTAAGGACACCAAAGTAGCCACAATATTACATACTTCTCCAGTAACTGGAATGAGTATGGATGTTGCTAAAATTTCAAAGGAAATACGATCAATTGTACCAAACTGCTTTATTATAGTAGACGGCATTCAACATGCAGCACATGGCCAAATAGATATTCAGAGCTATGATATCGATGGTTACGTAATATCACCATATAAAATGTTTTCTAGACATGGATATGGATTAGCTTGGATATCAGATAGATTAACAAAATTACCTCACGATGGTTTAGTTGATGGTCCGAGTGATACGTGGGAACTAGGAACAAGAGATACAGGAGCCTATGCTGCTTTATCAGAGGTAGTTTCTTACTTTGAATGGTTAGGAGGTCAATTTAATAGTAGCAAAGATAGACGAAATAAATTTATCACTGCAGGTAAAGCCATTCATGATCATGAAAAAAACTTAACAGATACAATGATATTTGGAACAGGAAATATTCCCGGATTATCTCAAATGGGAAAGGTAAACATAATTGGTGGTTTAATCAATCCTTCTAGAGAAGGTTTAGTATCAATTTATGTAGATGGAATACCTTCTTCTAAAGTTGTTGAAATACTAAACTCTCAAGGTATACGAACACATCTTCGCAAAGCCGATCATTATTCTGGAAACATATTAACCCCTCTGAAGCAAGATAGTTGCATTCGGGTTTCACTATGCCATTATAATTCTATTGAGGAAGTTTCACAGTTTTTATTAGCTATGAATGAGTTATGTAAGTAATTAAATTCTTAATCAGCAAAAATATTTTTAAAAATGATTAGAGTTAATTAAAAGCAAATTATTTAGGGCTTAATAACTTTAAGATCAGCATTTATCCAAGAGTTAATTCCGCCATTTGCATCATAAATAATAGCATTACTTTCTTTGCTTATCATATTTGCTACAATCCCGCTTCTTCTTCCACTTCGACATATAAGAACAAATGGATCATTATTAGATATGATTTTTTTTAATTCTTTCTGCCATTTATCAAAATTATAATTTCCACTATTATCAAAAAACGTTAATAAATTACTTTTAGGAATTATTCCAGTATTCTTCCATTCGGCTGGTGTTCTTATATCAATTATTGAAACACCTGATTTTAATAATTCTTTAATTTGATTATTATTTACAGCCACTACATCCGCAAATAACTGTTTACAACAAAACATGCTAATAACAATAAATTTAAAAATATTATTCATTTAAATTCTTTCTATAAAACTAAAAGTAATTATCTATAAAAAATTAACCACTTTCTTTAATGGAGAAAGGTTAATTTCTTCTACAACTGTGCTTTCTTCCATAGCTAAAACATTCATAACTGTTTTAGCTATTTCATCAGGGTTTATAGCATTAGTAACATCCTTTCCAGGAGAAAAACTTAAGTTTTCAAAAAATTCAGTTCTAACCATTCCTGGATTTATAATACATACACGAATATTGCTACTCGAAATATCATTTCTAATTGACTGAGAAAAGCCTCTTAGACCAAATTTTGCACTACAATATAGACTTCCATTTTTAGTACCTATTAACCCAGCTTCGGAACCCATAAAAATTATATTTCCTATTTTTTTTCGCTTAAAATGAGGAATTAATAATTTACTAACAACTATGTGGGCAGTTAAGTTTAAAGTAATAAAAGAGTTAATTTGTTCAATTGAAAAATTTTCTAAAGGACCAAAAGCTCCATAACCTGCATTACTAATTAAACCATTAATTTCATCATTATCTTTAATTATTTTATTAATTATTAATTTTAAATTAGATAAATCATTTAAATCAGCCTGATATGTTAGATAATTTTGATGAATATTTGTAAATTTACTATGGTCTCTGGCTAAACCTATTACTTTAGCTCCAGAATTTAAAAGTCTTTCTGTTATAGAACGACCAATACCACTTGAGCTACCTGTTACTAAGATACATTTGTCTTTCATCAGATGATTTCCAAATTTCTAATTAGGCAGAGCATTTAAATATTTGACTTTCATTTATATATTTTGTTGTTAATTCTTTACAAAAAAATGTCATCTCTTGTTCAATTTCAGTACTATATGAGATTATACCTTTATTTTGAGACAAAGGACCTAAAAACAAAGGTTCATTCGGATATAATTTAAAAATATCTTTAAACATTTGTTTAGGAAATCTTAACGGACCAAAACTTACTGAGTGAATAGAACTTACTGGAATAGAATTAAAAACCATTATTATCATTTTTGTATAAAGGTCTTTCCAGTCTTTACCATGAATTAATGGATCAAACCTCAATCCAATTTTCCAACCTTTAGAAGCTAATAATGACATAGCATTAATTCTTTTTAAAATTGACGGCGTTTTATTATCAAGTGATTTTGAAATTAAATCTGGCATTAAACTATAAGCAATAACAAGATTATCCATAGGTTTAATTAATGAAAAAGGTTCAATCTGGGTGCTCTTTGTTCTAAATTCAACATCAACATTAGGATATTTTTGAAAAAAAGGAATTATATGTTTTGCAAATCCTGTTACTTTTTCTAGGGCAAGAGAGTCACAATCGTATCCCGAAAAAAAAGTTAAACTATCTTTTGGATGTTTCTGTATTATTTTTTCTATTTCAGCATCAAAATCTTCGAAGTTTACAAAAACAACATAGTTAGCAGAAGAATACATTCCTTGAAGAAAACAATACCTGCAATCATAGATACAGTTATACATATGAGAAAAATAATAATTTTTAGATGATCCTATTCCAAAACCTTCAGGAGCAGGTAATACATAACCTTCTTTTTTATATGCTAAGATCAATGCAG
>CAJJBL010000060.1 GCA_905182395.1 alpha proteobacterium SCGC AAA536-G10
TCTTCTATTAGGAGAAGATTGCCTTGGATAAATTGGTGGAGCTTTTGGAGGAACAAAGTTATAACCATATAAATGTTCAGCAAGCGTAAAGTCTACCATCGTTTCCATCATAGGCACCTCTAACTCACATCCAATACCCTTTATATTACGTTGAAAGAGAGCTCCCATTATTGCCATTCCTAGCATTAAACCAGTAACTTTATCCGCTGTTGCACCTGATGTGTAACTAGGTTGATTAGAATAAGCTTCTTGATAAGCCGCCATTCCACTTATAGCTTGAATAGTATCATCAAAAGCAGGAAGCCCCGCATAAGGACCTTTAGACGAGAAACCTACAGCATTAGCTGTAATTATTTTGGGATTTATCTTTTTAAAATTTGTATGTGTAAATCCAATTCTTTCTAAAGCACCTTTTCTAATATTAGAAACAAAAATATCAGATGTTTTAATCAATTTATTAATTATTAATTGACCGTCTTTAGATTTTAAATCAACACAAACACTTTTCTTATTTCTATTAATATTTAAGAAAACAGCGCTCATGGATTCATTATTAGAAGGACCATTATATCTAGTATTATCACCTTCTAGTGCTTCTATTTTGATAATCTCAGCACCCATATCAGCAAGTAATCTGGTACAATAAGGAACCATTAATATTGAAGAAGCATCAATTATTTTTATGCCCTTTAATGGTCCCTCACTCATAGCGTTATCCATTCTAAGATTAATAACAATTTATTATGAAATATAGTTAACGTAGTTAACTATATTTATCGAAATAAATCTAAATACATGTATACTACTACTTAATTAGTTTGAAAAGTGCCATTTTCATTTCATATAATTTGCAAGAATATTCTACAATATATAAAGTATAAATTTAAACGTCTATTTGAGTTTTAAATGCTTAATCTTAAAAATTTAAACATACATAGAGGATCAAGAATTGTGTTTTCTAGATTAAATGCAGAAATAAAAACTTCTACATTAACTTTAATCAAAGGGAAAAATGGGTCTGGTAAATCTACATTATTAAGAACAATAGCTGGCTTAACACCTATAGAAGGTGGAGAAATAAATCAAAATGGGGTTAATATTTTTCATGCAAAAGAACAATGGATTAGAAAACTAATTTTTATAGATAATAAAAATGGTTTATCAGATGAACTAACAGTTAAAGAAAACCTTCTAGCTTGGGTAAAGATTAAAGGATGGGATACAAATGAAAAAAATCTTATTTTGGCTCTAGAGAGCGTTGGAATGCAAAAATATATGAATTTTTATATATCCCAATGTTCAGATGGATTAAAAAAGCGCGCTGCCTTAGCAAGACTATATTTTAGTTTTTTTAATGAAGTAGATTTTTGGCTCTTAGATGAACCTACTAATGCACTGGATCATTCTAGTTATCTTTTATTACAAAATTTACTTTCAAAGTTTATTAAAATGAAAGGCTCAATCTTAATCGCCAGCCATGACAAAGAAAGTTTAATAAAAAATTATGAAACTTTTGATATAGACAAATTAAGAAATACAAACACAATATGAATAACAAAGAATTAAATTGGATATATTTATTTATAAGTCACATTAAAAGAGACATATTAATAAATTCTCGTTCATTATTTGACATTGTTTCAATTTTTGGTTTTATGCTTTTAATAATTATATTATTCCCTATGGGAATTGGTCCAATACAAGAGAAACTAGATATTGTTTCCAATGCTGTTCTATGGATAGGATTAATAATAGCAATAATTCCATCTTTAGAAAAAATGATACAAAGAGACTATACTAATGGTTGGCTTGATCAAATTGCTACAAGTCCAATTCCATTAGAAATAGTCTTATTAGCTAAAAGTATTTCTCATTGGATAATTGTAATAATTCCTTTAATTATAACTTCTCCAATATTTGCTATATTACTAGGTTTAGAATTCAATCAAATACCATGGCTTATATTAAGTATGTCAATTGGAGGATTAAGTATATGCTTTATAGGCATCATTGGTGCTGCTTTAATTCTAGGAGCAAGAAGAGGAAATATTTTATTACCTGTAATTATTTTACCTTTAATTATTCCTATTTTAATATTTGGAGTAGGTGTTAATGAAGCAATTAAAATAGGACTTTCTCCTTTGCCTAATTTATTTTTATTAATCGCGTTTAGCTTAATATACCTTGTTATATCGCCATTTATTTCCGCTATATTAATAAGAATAGCAATAAGTAGGTAAGAAAGTTTACTTCGGAGAAATATATGATAAAACTTTTTAAAATCTATATAATTTTATGGAAGTTTAAAGCGTATGTTTGATTGGTTGGCTAATCCAAATAGATTTAATAGAATTACAAATAAGATGCAGCCTGTTCTACTTTTAGCATCATTAATAACTATTATCTTGGGCTTATATTTTGGACTTTATGATAGCCCAAAAGATTATCAACAGGGACATGCTGTAAGAATTATGTATGTCCATGTTCCTTCTGCTTGGCTAGCCTCTGGATTATATTTGCTTCTAGCAATTTCATCTATTTTTTACATAGTTTGGAAGCATCCTTTAGCTGATTTAATGTCGCGTGCAACAGCACCTATTGGAGCTTTATTCTCCTTATTAACTCTTGTAACAGGATCTTTGTGGGGAAAGCCAATGTGGGGTACTTGGTGGGTATGGGATGCCCGATTGACATCTATGCTTATTTTATTTTTCTTTTACATAGGTTATATTTTATTATCAAATGCATTTGAAAGAAAAATTGATGGATCAAAATCTGCTGCTGTACTGGCAATAGTAGGAATTATAAATTTACCTATTATAAAGTTCTCAGTAGATTGGTGGCATACATTACACCAGCCTTCGAGCTTATTAAAATTTGATGGCCCAACTATAGATGGACAAATGCTTTTACCCTTAATTCTAATGATTATTGGATTTTGCTTATTTGCCTCATATATCATTATACTTAATGTAAAAACTAAACTAATTGAGAAAAAATGTGAGGCGTTAATTTTGAAATTAAACCTTAATGAAATTTCAAATATAAGGTGATAATATGATAAATGAGTTTTGGTTTATGGACGGATATAATATATATATCTGGCCTAGTTATATTTTAACATTTTTTATTTTATTTTTTTTAGTTTTTCGTTCTATATATCTATCAAAGAAAGCAAAAAAAATGTTAAAGAAATTAGAAGAATTAAACAGTTAATTTATATGATATTAATTAAATGAAACCTAAATATAGACGACTTGTAATTATAACTCTAATTATTACAATTTTAGGAATTGCAACTCAATTAATTCTGATGGCACTTAAAGATAATATAATATATTTTTACTCTCCTAATGATTTAAAATTGAAATATGGAGAAACTAAAAATATAAAAAATAAAATTAGAATTGGAGGCCTTGTCCTCGAAGACTCAGTGATTATAGAAAATAATAAAACTACTTTTATTATCACAGATAGAATTCACCAAATAAAAGTTTATTTTGATGGTTCTCTGCCTGATTTATTTAGAGAAGGTCAAGGTATTATTGCTGAAGGTACGTTCATAAAAAATAACTTAATTGCTAGTCAAGTTCTTGCTAAACATGATGAAAACTATATGCCTCCTGAAGTTGCTGAAGCTCTAAAGAAAAATGGAGTTTGGCAGGGAGACATAAAACAATGATACCAGAAATTGGTCATATTTTACTCATTATTACTTTTGTTAGCTCCTTTATTCAGGCAATATTCTGGATAATAACATTAGGGAGTAAAAACACAGTAAATTTAATAATTCTCCAAAAATTCGCTGTTACAAATTTCATTCTTATATCTAGCTCATTTAGCATCTTGCTTTATAGCTTTATAATTTCTGATTTTTCTTTACTAATTGTTACAAATAACTCTCATTCACTTAAACCATTAATTTATAAAATTAGCGGCTTGTGGGGGAACCATGAAGGTTCTCTAATGTTATGGGCTTTAATACTTTCTTTTTTTACATATTTAATTTCGAGAAATAAAAGCCAAATTTCTTTTAAACTATTATCCTCAATACTCGGTGTGCAAACACTAATCTTATTTTCATTCCTAGCTTTTATATTGTTTACTTCTAACCCTTTTGAGAGATTAGAAATTCCTCCATTAGATGGAAAAGGTTTAAACCCTTTATTACAAGATCCAGGACTAGCATTTCATCCTCCTATTTTGTATTTGGGTTATGTAGGTTTATCTGTTTCTTTTTCATTTGCTGTAGCTGCATTAATAACAGGAGAAATAAACCAGATATGGGCACGTCAAATAAGGCCCTGGATAACCATAGCCTGGTCTGCTTTAACACTTGGAATTGCTCTTGGTAGTTGGTGGGCATATTATGAATTAGGCTGGGGAGGTTGGTGGTTTTGGGATCCTGTGGAAAATGCCTCTTTCATGCCTTGGCTAATTGCAACAGCCTTACTACACTCTGTCAGACTTTTAGAAACCAGATTAATCTTGGTTAGCTGGACGGTTTTACTTGCTATATTAGGGTTTTCATTTTCACTTCTTGGAACATTCATCGTTAGATCAGGTCTATTAACCTCTGTTCATGCATTTGCAACAGATCCATCTAGAGGTATTTTTATTTTAATTATTTTAACAATCGCGACAGGTGTTCCTCTAATTTTATATGCTATTCGAAGCTCTGATTTATATACAGAAAAAAAAATAGAGTTTAATGTTTTCAGTAAAGAAACTGCTTTATTAATAAATAATTTATTTTTATCAACTGCTACATTAACAATTTTAATTGGAACTTTGTACCCTTTGTTTTTGGATGCATTCAATGGAGAAAAAATTTCAATTGGACCTGCTTATTATAATGCTACTTTTGCTCCCATAATGGCCCCAGTGATATTGATCATGGCTATCGCACCTTTTTTAAATTGGGGAACCAAAATAAGTAATAATCTTTCAAAAAAAATATTATTTATTATTTTTATAACTTTACTAGGTGCCCTACTATTGTCGATGATTAAAGGTGCAACGTTATTTTCTATAATATGTGGTTCTCTCTCCATTTGGCTTTTTTCAGGAGTCTTGATTAATTTTATAAGTCAAACTAAATTAAATAACCTTAAAAAGGGTAAATTTAGATCTTGGCTAAAACAATTAATAAATAATAATTTAGGAATGCATATTGCTCATCTAGGGGTTGCTGTTTTCTTAGCAGGAGTTACCGGAGAACAGTTTTTTAAAACTGAAATTAATGGTAGAAAAAATATTGGAGATATTATAAAAATAGGAGATAGATCTCTAAAGTTTGATGATGTAAAATTTGAAGACGGTCCAAACTATAAGTCTGAGATGGCTATATTTACACTTTCAAAAAACAATAATCTAATTGACACTCTTAAGCCCGAAAAACGCTTTTACCCTGTTCAACAAAACCAAACTACAGAAGCGGCTATACTTAGTGAATTTTTTGGCGATACTTACTTAGTTCTAGGAGACGGAAATAAAGAAATAGGTTGGTCTGTTCGTTTATATTACAATCCGTTAGTATCTTGGATATGGGGTGGAGCGTGTTTAATGGCACTAGGAGGAATAACATCAATATTCAGAAATAGAAAAACAAAGTCCAACATAATTATAAGAAACACTGTTTAAATGAGTTATAACGTCAAAATTATTAAGATGTTACCTTTAACATTATTTTTTTCTATTGTGCTTGTATCAGGATTAGTTCTCTACCAAGTTAAATATGATTTAAAAGATACAAAGGAACTAAAATCACAACTAATTGGAAAATCTATCCCTTTAATTTCAATTCCTGAAATTAACTATTATAAAAAAATAAATAAAAATATAAATTTTGATGACTTTAAAAACAATATTTTTGCGGTTAACTTTTTTGCTTCATGGTGTGCACCATGCAGAATAGAAGCTCCAGTTGTAGAAGAGTTATCTAAATTTATACCTATAATTGGAATAGCATATAAAGATAACGCTAAAGATAATAAAAAATTTTTAAATGATTATGGAAATCCCTATGATAAAATTGGATTAGATAATAAAGGTAAAATTGCAATAGAATGGGGCGTATACGGAGTTCCTGAAACATTTCTAATTAACAGGGATGGAATTATAATTTATAGGCATGCTGGCCCGTTATTATATGATGTTTATAAAACAGATATTTTACCCTTATTACAATAAGATTTTGACAATGATAAATATTTTAAAATTCTACATAATATTAATTTTTAGCTTTATAATTACATCTCAATCTTATGTGTTTGCTGATAATAAAAGTCTAAATAAGGATGAAATAATTAACAAAACAAGAGAAATTTCACAAAACATTAGATGCCTAGTGTGTAGAAATCAAAGCATAGATGAGTCTAATTCCGAACTAGCAAAAGACTTAAGAGTTTTAATAAAGAGAAAAATTATAGATGGATTAAGTGATAAAGAAATTTATAATTACCTAAGTAATAGATATGGAGATTATATTCTTTTAAATCCTCCATTTAAGACCAATACCATTTTACTTTGGTTACTGCCTTTTTTAATTTTAATAAGTGGCTGTTTTGTAATGTTTAAATTTTTAAAGAAATAATCTATTAAAGGAAAAAAATATTTTATATGTTGTTTTTTATAATAATTTTAATAAGTTTTTTTTTAATTTTTTATATTTTTAGAAACTTAGAATTGAATATCGATAAGCCGTTTCTAAACTTCAATATGCCATATTTAAGAAATCCAAAAAATTTTATTGTTATATCTTTTTTATTTATAATATTAATAAGTTTTTTTATTTACTTTCAAATTGGATCTCCAAATATAAAAATAAATAAAATATACTCTTCAAAAGAAGAAATAATTAAAAATAATATTTTAAAAAATGACATCTTAAATAAAAACAAAAAAGAATTAAAAAAATTAGTTTTACAATTTGAGAAAACTCCAAAAGATACAGGTTTGCTTTTAGAAATAGCTTCAACTGCATCAAGAACAGACAATATTGAATTAGAGATTTCTAGTTTAGAAAAATTGATATTAATTACAGACACCCCGAAAATAAAATCTTTACTTGCTCAAGCAATCGTAAGAAGAGCTAATGGTCAAGTCACGTCTAAAGCCATCCAATTAATAAACAGTGCACTAGATGAAAATCCAGCTGATCCTGGTGCGAACTTTCTGTCTGGATTAGCTGCATCTCAAATTGGCAACGAGAAAAAGGCTTATGAAATATGGGTTAATTTATATAAAAATACTAAAATTAACGATCCATGGAAAAAAGATCTTGAAATTAATATAAAGACTGCTGCCAGAAATATTGGAATAAATGATGACATACTTAAAAATGAACTATCCAACATCACTCCTTCTTCAAGGAAAAATGATAATACAGTAATAAGTGAAATAACAAATTTAAATAAAAAAGATCAAGATATAAGAATTTATGAAATGGTTGAACAACTTGCTAATCGTTTAACTAAGGTAAAAAGTGATCTTTCAGGATGGATTAAACTTTATAGATCTTACAAAGTATTAAATAATCAAGAAAAAGCAATTAATGCTATACGAACAGCGACTGAAATAAGTCCTGACAAAATTGATCTGAAAATTATATTACTAAAAGAATTAATGCCATCTGATGCAAAACCTAAAATTACGAATGAAATAGAAACCTTAATCCAAGATATATTAACATTAGAATCTAAAAATATTGAGGCCCTTTTTTTTAAAGGCCTAATATTTTTAAAAAAAGGAAACAACAAAGGTGCCATAAATACATGGGAATTTCTAATTAAAAATTTACCAAAAGATTCTATTATAAAAAAAGAAATTATTAAGAAAATTATTGATCTTAAAAAAGAAAATTAATCCTTTTTGATTTGATATTTTTGCATGATTGGTAATGATAGCAACCCGAAACAAAGAGATAGCACAGGTATTCCAAAAGCTTTAAATGAAACCCATTCATCTGTTGTAAGGTTTCTCCATGCTATTTCATTAGCAATAGCCATTATAATAAACATAAAAATCCAAAGCCATGTCAGCTTATTCCATCCTTCCATTTGAAGACTCACAGCTGATTTCATAACAGATGCTAAAGGGTTCCTTCCTAAAATCTTACCAACAGCTAACACACCAGCTATAATGATAGAAACTATAGTTGGTTTAATTTTTATAAAAAAATCATCATCAAAAAATATTGTTAACCCTCCAAAGAAAACCACTGCGACACATCCAGCAGCAGCCATCATTGGAATATTTTTATATAAGTACCATGAAAGAGCTAAAGATATCAAAGTACTAACAACTAAAACTGTTGTACCGGCCATAATTCCATAAAAATAATTAACTCCAAAAAAAAGAAGTAAAGGCCCCATTTCTAAAATAGTTCTATAACTTTCTTTTTTGTTTAATTCACTCACTTTAAATCTCCTAATTAGGCTACATTTTTTCTTTGTATTACATTTTCTATGGTATCTGTGGCGATCCTTAAAATATCACCATCCTTAGCATATTTTGCTTTTTCACTTAAAACTCTTCTCCATTCTCTTGCTCCTGACAAGCCATTATATAAACCTAGCATATGACGAGTAACAGAATGAACACGAGGTTCATCTTGTTTCATAAAACTATCAATATACTTCGCCATCTGCATTGCAATTTGATATCTTGTTTTTAAATTAGCTTTCTTTTCAAAAATATCTTTATCAACAGATGATAATACATAAGGATTTTTATAAGCTTCTCTTCCTAACATAAACCCATCTAGACTATATGTCTTCATTAATTCTTTACCTTCATCTATTGATGAAATTCCTCCATTTAATATAATTTTTAAATCTGATCTTCTTTTTTTTAAAGAACCAACTCTATCATAATTTAATGGTGGAACTTCTCTATTTTGTTTTGGACTTAAACCATTTAAAATAGCCTTTCTTGCGTGAATAATAAATTCATTTACACCTGTTTGAGATACTTCATCAACAAATTCATCTAACCCTTTTATCTCATCCATATCATCTACACCTATTCTACATTTTATTGTAACAGGTATATGACATTTATCTTTAATAGCTTTAATACAGTCAGCCACTAATTTAGGACTTTTCATTAAACAAGCCCCAAACGCTCCGTTCTGCACTCTATTTGATGGACAACCTATATTAAGATTTATTTTAGAGTATCCATAGTCTTGTCCATATTTGCTGGCATTTGCCAATTTATATGGATCATTGCCACCTAATTGAAGAATACACGGCAACTCTTCTTTGTTAAAATTTAATAACTTTTCCCTTGGGCCATAGATAATTGCATCAGCAGAAATCATTTCTGTATATAAAGTTGAATGCCTTGATATTAATCTATGAAAATATCTGCAATGTTTATCCGTCCAATCCATCATTGGAGCAACTGAAAATTTTTCATCAAAGTTCAAAAGTCATACTCATTATAAATTTTTAAAAAATATTTTTATATAATTTAAATTAATAGACCAATATTAGTAAAAAAAAAAGCCAAGAAAAAATTCTTAGCTTTTAAAATTAATTTTAACCTTAATTAATTAGATTAATTTTTATATTTTTGATTTACTTAAAGCCTGTGTTAAATCATTAATAATATCTTCTATATTCTCAATTCCCACTGATAATCTGACATAATCTTCTGAAACACCCGCTTTAATCTGTTCTTCAGATGTTAATTGACTATGAGTAGTGCTCGCAGGATGAATAGCTAAACTTCTTGCATCACCTATATTAGCCACATGATAAAATAAATCTAAACTATCAATAAATTTTTTTCCAGATTGAATGCCACCTTTTAATTCAAATCCGACTAATCCTCCATAGCCTCCTTTAAGATGCTTATCTGCAGAAGCTTTAGAATTTCCAATTTGTAATTCAGGATAAATAACTTTAGATACCAAATCATGATTTTCTAAAAACTTTGCTACTTTGCTTGCATTTGCACAATGTGCCTTCATTCGTAAACTGACAGTTTCAAGGCCTTGTAAAATCAAAAACGCATTAAATGGACTTAAAGCTCCGCCTAAGTCTCTTAATAATGTTACCCTTGCTTTAATAATATAAGCAATTGGCCCTAAAGGTTTTACAGCTTCAACCCAAACTGCACCATTATATGATGGATCAGGTGTATTTAGTGCTGGTTGCCTTTCTTTACCTGCGCCTTCCCAATCAAAGTTTCCTCCATCAACAATCATACCCCCAACAGAGTTACCATGTCCTCCTATATATTTTGTCAAAGAGTAAACAACTATAGCGGCACCATGCTCAAGAGGTTTACATATTACAGGGGCAGCAGTATTATCAACTATTAATGGAATACCATATTTTTTTCCTATTGCACTAACCTCAGAAATTGGAAATACTTTTAATTTAGGATTTGGAAGGGTTTCAGCGTAATAAGCTCTTGTTCGATCATCTGTAGCTTCTTCAAAAGCATAAGGATTTGTAGGGTCTACAAACCTAACTTCAATACCCATATCTTTTAATGTATTTGCAAATAGATTCCATGTTCCTCCATAAAGGTCTGTTGAACTTACTATATTATCACCTGCCTTAGCTAAGTTTTGAACAGCAAATGCAGATGCAGTTTGGCCTGATGATAAAGCTAAAGCTGCAACACCTCCCTCTAAAGCTGCAATTCTTTTCTCTAAAATATCATTAGTTGGGTTCATTATCCTTGTATAAATATTTCCTAATTCAGATAAAGAAAATAAATTAGCAGCCTGATCTGTATCTTTAAATTGATAACTTGTTGTTTGATGTATAGGGACGGCAACTGATCCGGTTGTTTCATCAGCTCTCCAACCGGCATGTAAACTTATAGTCTCTGGATGTATCGAATTAGTCATTTTAAATCCTCATAAATAAAAATCATAAATTAAAGAAAATTTTTCTTATTATCTATTTTTTATTTACTATATTTTCTTTATATTTTTTATTTTTTACTTAAAAAGAAATATTTTTCTAATTTAGATAAATTTTTAGAATATTTTTTTGTGTTTAATTTAGCTATTAATCATTGTTATTAATCTTTATGGTTTTTAACAACAAAAGATGTTTTATGAACAGGCATATTTAAAATTAATTTTCCTGCTTTTTGAAAAACTAAATTTACTTGATGAACGCTATTTAATTTTATTTTATTTTGTAATTTCATAAACATTATATGATTAGCTCCTGGCTTTAAGTAGATTATACTTTTGGCTTTAACTTTAATGCCACCCACTAAACTTTTCATTTTCATAATATCATTTTCAACAATCATTTGATGAACTTCAGCTTTATTGGATATGTTAGATTTAATTTCAACTAAATAATCATCAAATTCATTATTATTTTTTATAGTTATATATCCAGATGTTGTAGAGCTATTTCCAATAGATTCTTTTATCCAAAAATCAGATATTATTAATCCATTAAACTTAATATCTTCTGCAAAACTAAAGGAATGAAAAATAATATAAATTAATAGTGAACATATAATTACAACTTTTTTATAAATCATCTGAGGTTTGTTTCTTTTTAATATTTTTGTTAAGATATTAATCTATTATCATATGATAATAAATTATCAAATAAATGCTTCAGCAGGTTACGAGAAATAAAATGCAATTAGCCCATAATCCGATTACAAAAATTCTTTTTGAAAAATTAAAATCAAATGGAATTCCTAATCTTCAAAACTTAATGTTTAAAAAAGATAGAATAAAACATTTTGAATTTAAACTTGGAGACTTAACTATCGATTTGACTAGACAACTTCTCGATGAAGAAATTAAAGACGACTTAGTAAAACTTGCTAAAGCTAGTAATATAAAACAAAAAATAATGGACATGTTTTCTAGAAAAAAAATCAATACATCTGAAAATAGATCTGTTGACCATTTTTCTCTTCGTAACCCTAATAGATTTCAAACAAAAGAATGGATAAAATTAAAAAATTTTGCAAATAAAATTTTAGATAAAAAAGAAATTAATCATATTGTTAACATAGGAATTGGAGGATCAGATTTAGGACCTTTTATGGTAACAGAAGCATTAAAGTCCTATTCAACAGGGATTAAAATATCTTACGTTTCTAATCTTGACCCATCTCAAATAAGCGATCTATTAGAAAACTGTGATCCTAAAAAAACTATCTTCATTATATCTTCCAAAAGCTTTGCAACTACCGAAACAATGAAAAATGCCCAACTAGCTAAACAATGGCTGTTAAAGTCTGGAAGATCTTTTGAAAACTCAATGATTGCAGTCACAGCTTCAGTAAGCAAAGCTATGGAATGGGGTATTAACGAAAAAAATATATTTGCGTTCTCTGAAAATATTGGAGGAAGGTACTCCTTATGGTCTTCTGTTGGCTTACCTATTCTTCTAAGTATTGGAGAAAGCAATTTCAAAGACTTTTTAAATGGCGCCCATGAAATGGACAAACACTTTATGACTGCAGATATTAATCACAATATTCCAGTCATTTTAGCTTTAGTAAGAATTTGGAATCGTAATTTTTTAAATAGTTATAGTCATTGTATCGTTCCATACAGCCATAGATTAGCAAAACTCCCTTCTTGGGCTCAGCAACTAGAAATGGAAAGTAATGGCAAAAGTGTTGATATTAAAGGAAATAAAATTTTAATGCCAACGAGTCCTCTTGTTTGGGGAGAAGTTGGAACAAATGCACAGCATAGTTTTTTTCAATTTTTACACCAAGGTATAGAAAAAATACCATTAGACATATTAATATCACGAAAAATAATTAATACCAAAGTATTGGATGATTATGAAAGCAATTATAATAATCTAGTGATTAATGCAATTGCTCAAGCCGAAGCGCTAGCAATAGGCTCTTCTGACAATATTGATACTAATAAAAATTTTTCTGGAGGACGTCCTTCTACAATAATAAGTTGGGAAAAATCTAACCCTTATTCTATTGGAATGATATTAGCCTTATATGAAAATATAACTATTTCTTGTGGATTTATATGGAATATAAATAGCTTTGATCAATGGGGAGTTCAGCTTGGCAAAGAATTAATATCAAAAATTGAATCTAATAATGAACATGAAGAACTCAGTCCATCAGCAATAAAATTTCTTGGTTAAAGCAATATTGAGTAAAGCATTTTTAATGAAGTAACTATTAAAAAACCACCAAAAATTATTTTTAATAACCGTTGATTGATTAAATGAGCAATTTTAACACCGAAAGGTGCACAAAAAACTGTTACAGGAAACATTATAAAAAAAGCAATTAGATTTACAAATCCTATGCTCATAGGAGGCCTATTAGGAACATCAAGGCCTGAAAAAGCAAGCCCAATAGTTGCTGGCACAGATATAAAAAGACCCAATGCAGCCGCAGTTCCGACTGCTTTATGTATAGGCACAGAAAAAGATACTAAAGATGGGACTCCTATTGTCCCCGCACCAACTCCCATTAGAGATGAGATAAAACCAATCAAACTAGAAAAAAGAAAATTTATGAACCTTGAAACAGGTAATTTTTTACTAACTGTAAAAGAATTTTTTTTAAACATATTTATAGCTACAAAAAAAGCAACCGAGCCAAATATAAGTTTTAACTCGTTTACTCCAAAATACTTTCCCATAAAACCGCCAATTAAAGCCCCTAAAAATATTCCAAAGCCCCATTTCTTTAATATATTTAAGTCAATTGAACCTTTTAAATAATGTGCTCGAGCTGAAGATATAGAGGTTGGAATAATTGTAGCTAAAGATGAACCAATCGCCATATGCATTAAAATTTCATCAGGAAAATTTAGAGAAGTAAATATCCAAAATAAAACAGGAACTATTACAATGCCTCCACCTACACCTAAAAGACCAGCTATAAGTCCTCCTATAACACCTGTGGCCAATAAACCTATAAAATAAGGCAAAAGTTCAAGAAATATAATTTGATCAAACAAAATTGTAGTTCCTTACTCATATAAATAAAATTGATGTCTATATAACTATATTTTTTTCTTAATCCAATTTAATTTTTATTAACAAATAAAATAATTTAAATTGTAAATAAAATAATTTGACTGTTAAACTTAAATAAATTTCTTTGGGGAGAACTTTATAATGATAACAAAAACGGTTAGAAATTTAATAAATGAGAATAAAAATAATGACGTTGCCATAACTTCAGATCATGCCCAAACAATTATTTATTCAGATTTAAAGCAGCATATTCACAATATTTCGGGCCAATTATCTTTTAAAGGCCTGACTAATAAAGATAGAGCAGCAATCGTTTTACCTAATGGGCCAGAAATGGCCACAGCATTTTTAGCTGTATCTAGCTATATGTCTGCCGCCCCATTAAACCCTTCATATACTTTTAGCGAGTATGAATTTTATTTAAATGATCTAAAGCCTAAAATCGTGATTGTAGAAAAAAATAGCTCAAATCCCGTTGTAGAAGCTGCAAATAAACTAAACATAGAAATATGTGAAATAAAAAAAATTGATGGAGCGCCTTTAGGAATTTTTAACTTATATGATCAACAATCTAACTTTAAATTACCACATGAAGAAAACGAAGCCTTAGTTCTTCACACCTCTGGAACAACTTCTCGACCTAAGGTTGTTCCACTTACTAATAAGAACATTTATTCTTCTGCTATAAATATTTCAAAAACTCTCAAGTTAACTTCTAATGATCATTGTTTTAATATAATGCCTCTATTCCATATTCATGGACTTATAGCCATTTTGAGTGCCTCAATTGGTGCTGGTGCATCTGTTTATGCAAGTAGTGGATTTAATGCATTAAAATTTTTGGAAAAAGCGAAATCAGAAAACATAACATGGTATTCTGGTGTGCCAACCATGCATCAAGCAATATTAATGCGTGCTAAAAGGAATTTAATACTCGCAGAAAACTTAGGTCTAAGGTTTGTTAGATCATCGTCCGCTTCTTTGCCACCAGCTGTTTTTGATCAACTGCGTGATGTTTTCAAATCACCAGTAATAGAAGCCTATGGCATGACTGAAGCAACTCATCAAATGACTTCAAATCCTATGCCTCCAATGACACAAAAAGCTGGGTTTGTTGGAAAAGCCGCCGGCCCAGAAGTATGTGTTATGGATAAAAATGGGAACCTTTTAAAAAACGGCCTTGAAGGTGAGGTTTGTATTCGTGGAGATAATGTAACTAAAGGTTATGAAAACAATGATGAAGCTAATACAACAGCATTTACTAATGGTTGGTTTAGAACTGGTGATCAAGGTTTTTTTGATAAAGATGGATATCTTAAAATTTCTGGAAGATTAAAAGAAATAATAAATCGTGGAGGAGAAAAAATATCTCCATTAGAAGTAGATAATGTTTTGATGGAACATGAAGCAATTGAACAAGTAGTAACATTTGGAGTTAAAGATAATCTTCTAGGCGAAGTAATTGGGGTTGCGGTTGTTCTTAAAAATAATGCCGAATGTAGTGAAGAAGAAATAAAAAAATATGCTAGTGAAAAATTAGCTAACTTTAAAATTCCTAAATATATTTGTTTTTTAGATGAAATACCAAAAGGAGCTACTGGTAAACTTCAACGTATAGGTTTAGCTGCCAAATTAGGATTAGAGTAGGAAGAAATAATGGTTAATATTTGTATTTATGGAGCAGGGGCAATTGGAGGATATCTTGGGTGTTGTTTAAGTAAAGCAGGGGCAAACGTATCATTAATAGCTAGAGGACCTCATAAAGAGGCTATTGAAAAATTTGGATTAACTTTAATTTCAAATAATATATCAGAAACCTTTAATTTAAAAGTTACAGATAACCCAAATGATTTAGATGCTCAAGACTATGTAATACTTGCCGTAAAAGCTCATTCTATCTCAAGTATTGCCACTTCTTTAAAACCTTTATTCCATAAAAAAACTGCTGTTCTATCAGCTGTTAATGGATTGCCTTGGTGGTACTTTTACAATGCCCACTCTGGAACTCAATTAGATAATACGCATATAGAATCTGTTGACCCAAAAGGATTAATCTGGGAAACTATAAATCCAAAAAGAGCAATAGGATGTGTTGTTTACCCTGCTTGTGAAATTGAAAAACCAGGTACTATTAGACATATTGAAGGTAATAGATTTAGTCTTGGCGAACCTGATGGTATCAATTCAGAAAGATTAAAAATACTATCTAGTCTGCTAATTGATGGAGGCTTAAAAGCTCCTCAAAAAAAACGTATAAGAGATGAAATTTGGATTAAACTTTGGGGCAATTGTTCTTTTAACCCAATTAGTGCAATAACTGGAGCAAGCTTGGATATGATTGGAAACGATCTAAGTACAAGATATTTAGTAACTCAACTGATGAATGAATGTCAAAATGTAGGAGAAGCTTTGGGAATTAAATTTAATGTATCTATTAATGATAGAATTAATGGTGCTGCAGCTATTATTGGACACAAACCTTCTACAAGACAAGATATTGAGATGAAGAGGCCTCTCGAAATTGATCCAATTATGAGCGCCTTGATAGAAATAGGTGTTAAATTAAATGTACCAACACCTATGCTAAAAAATATCAATGCAGTTCTTAAATTAAAAGCAGAATATTTAGGGCTTTACAAAAGAGATGAAGTAATTGAAACACTAACAATCTAAATTTAAAAATGGATTAAAACCGTTTTTATCTTCTATTTCGACAACCCAACAATCTCTATCAATCATAACTTCTTTACTAATTCGCTTATCAACATCTAATGTTTTTATTTTGTTATCAGGGTATTGGTCAACAAATTCCACAAAGGTTCTATCATTTTCTAAATCATAACTTAAATTTCTACAGAAAAGTTTAGCGTTTCCATCTAATGTATCAATTTTTACAAAAATTGAACCTGCTTCGCTATCCCCTCTTTTTACAAGATATGCGTTTACTAGATTTTGTTCAGCAATTCTAATTCCAGCATTTATTATTAATTGAGACTTTAATTCATTCATTTTTCATATAAGTTTAACATAAAATAAAAATTTATAAAATTAAAAGTCAGAACATCTTCCTCCTTTTTCCCAGTCCCCGTACCTAGTAGGTTCTAGGCCCTTTGGACCACCCTGTTCAACAGGATCTTGTTTAAGTACTTTTTTTGATAAATTAGTTTCAATTTTATTATTACTTATTTTTTTATTTTCGTTATTATTATTAATTATTAAAACTTCGTCTTTCATATGTGTATACTTTCGTTTTATAGATGAAATATTATTAAGTATAATATTGAAAAATTTCGTGAAAACAAGGAACTAATTATTTTGAATCATCAGAATAAGCATAACCCAAGCTCAAAAAAAAATAAAAATGCTAGATTAATAGCATTAGAAATATGGATGCTTGTTTTTTATCAAGAAAAAAAGTTTGATGACATAATCAAAAATTCTATTGATTTTAATAAATTAGATAAAAGAGATAAAGCGTTTGTCTACTTAATAATAAACACATCTATGAGAAGACAAAAGCAAGCTAAAATTGTATTCAACCATTATGCAAATTCTGGAATTAAGAATAGAAACAGATATTTAAATAGCATTTTAATCATAGCAAGTGTCCAATTGATTTGGCTTAAAATAGCTCCTCACGCCGTTTTAAATAATGCTGTAGAGCAGGCTAAAAAATACGGAGGAGACAAACAATCAAAACTTGTTAATGGCCTTCTTCGTAGCATGTTAAGAAATGAAGATGAATGGATAAAATTACTTCCAAACAATAGTGTTAACTTACCTGAATGGTTGTTTAAAAGTTGGTGCTCTCTATACGGAGAAGAAACGGTTAATAAAATAGTAAGCTTAGCTATGGAACCTCCTCCTTTAGATATCAGTGTGTCAAAAAAAATAAGTGAAAAAGAAAAAGAAACATTAAAATTAGATCTTAATGCCAAAGAAATATTACCCAATGTATTTAGATGCAAATTCAATGGGCCTATTGAATCTTTATCAAGATATTCAGACGGTATATGGTGGGTACAAGACGCCGCATCTCAAATTCCCTGCAATCTGTTATTGACCAAAATATCTAAACATTTTGATAATATAAAATTAAATGAATTAAAAATAATTGATTTATGTTCAGCGCCAGGGGGGAAAACAGCTCAATTATTTGATAATGATCTAGAAGTTGTCTGTGTTGAAAAAAGTTTATCAAGATCAAAACGATTAGATGAAAACATGAAAAGACTAAACTTTAAACCTAAAGTATTCATTGAAAATGCTGAAAACTTTGATCCAAAGTTCAAGCCTGATATAATTTTAATTGATGCTCCATGTTCCGCAACTGGAACTCTAAGAAGAAATCCTGATATATTTATTAAACCTGCACCAAAAAACCTTGATCACTTAATTGAAACTCAAGATAATATTTTAAAGAATGCAGCAAAAATATTAAATTCAAATGGTCTTATTATGTACATAACTTGTTCTTTGCAAAAAATAGAAGGTGAAAGAAGAATTGAAAAATTTTTAAAAGAACAATTAAATTTTTCAATAGTTCCATTTTATTCTGATGAATACCCTAATATAGAAGGTTCTGTTACAAAAGAAGGTTTTATAAGGATACTTCCTAATTCTCTTAACTTAGGCTCTAATGATATAGGCAGTGGCTCTGATGGATTTTTTGTTTCCTTACTTAAAATGGAATAATAAATTAATGCTTAAAATTATAAATTTGATTACTAATAATTACTTTCTAAAACAAAAACTACAGGTGCCATTATTTGAAAAGCCCATGAGAAGACTAACTGATACATGGAGAGGGAATACACAAAAAGGAAGAAGAATTTTAGATGAAATGCATACAACGAGCAACATATCTAATTTTCACAATTTTTTATTTTTACGTGATTTAAGAGCAGAAGGATCATTAAAATCACGATCAACTGCAAGAACATTTGTTAATAACTGGATTGAAGAAAAACATAATTTAGTTTCTAAAATATACGATGCAACTGTAATTTCATCAAGAATTATTGTTTGGAGCTTTTGTTATACATGGTTTGCAGAAAGTGGTGAACCTAACTTTCAAAAAAAACTTCTTAATTCTATCGCATTTCAAGCAAAATACTTAGAGTTGAAACTAGAAAAATCCATCGATAGTCTTGAAAGAATAATAATAATTAAAGGTATTATTATAGCCAAATCAATTTTATACGAAGAAATTAAAAACATAAGTATCTTGATAGAACTAATAGATATAGAATTACAATTTCTTATTAATAAAGATGGAGGACACGTAACTAGAAGTCCGGTTCTTCAAATACAGTTATTAAGACATCTAATTGAAATCAGATCTGTAATCGCTGTTTTAAAAAATATTGATACTAAAAATTTGCATACATGCACTATTAAAATGGGTGAATTTTGTCGAAGCTTTCAGATGCCAAATGAAAATTTAGCCTGGTTTAATGGTGGATCAATAGTTTCAAAAGACTTAATTAAACAAACATTAAATCGAATTGGTTATAAAAATAAAATATTTCACATAGCTGAAGAAACTGGATTTTGTAGAATTTCAAATCAAGATATAGTTTTAATGGCTGACATTGGAACAAAAAAAAATCTAAAAAAACAAAATAAAGCAGGCTTATTTTCTTTTGAATTTTACTATAAAAAACAAAAGATTATTTCTAATTTAGGAGATGTGATAAATTCAAGTGCCATTAACGCACATAATTCACTAGCATCATCAGCAGCTCATTCTACATTAAGTATTGATGATAGAAATAATATAGATCTTTCAGGCAATAGAAAAACAGAAACATTAAATTTAGAAATTGGCAAAGCCGCAGAAGGCAACTTAATTGACATTACTCATTCAGGTTATGAATTGATTTTTGGTGTACACCACAGACGTAGAATTTATCTCTCAAAAAATAAAGGAGAAATCAGAGGACAAGATGACATTTTAAATTTTAAAAACATTGGCTCTATCCCTAAAAGAGCTAATATTCGATTTCATCTTCATCCTGAAATCAATCTTATTAAAGTAAGGAATGGCTCTATACTATTAAAACATAAAAAAGGATTTATATGGAAAATGATTGCAGATAATAATAATATTGAAACCCAAGAATCAATAATGTTTTTTCCTTCTGGTCCTCAAAAATGCCAGCAAATAATTATTAATCTAAACCTTGAAAATATACGATCAAATAAAATTGAATCCTGCAACTGGGCATTTGAATTACAAAATTAAGTTTTTATTGACTTATTGGGTTAAAAGTATTTAGTCCTTCTAATCATAAATATAATAAATGGTGAGAGTTAATGGATCGTTCTAATGAAAAAAATATTTTTACTGATGATGTAAAAATACAAAGAGCCTTAATATCCGTGACAGACAAAAGTAACATTGATCATTTAGCCTCTGAACTTATAAAGTGTAAAATAGAAATCATATCAACAGGAGGAACTTCAAAATTACTAAAAGAAAAATCAATTATAGTTAAAGATGTTTCTGAAGAAACATTTTTTCCTGAAATCCTTAATGGACGTGTAAAAACCTTGCATCCTAAAATACATGGAGGAATTTTAAGCAGACGAAATAATCAGAATCATTTAGATGAAATAAAACAACATAATATTACTGAGATTGATCTAATTATAATAAATTTATATAAATTTATTGAAACAACACAAAAAACTAATTCAGAGTATGATATTATAGAAAACATTGACATTGGAGGCCCTGCAATGATTAGAGCAGGAGCTAAAAATCATGAATTCGTAACTGTAATTACAGACCCCAATGACTATTCAGAACTAATAACTCAAATAAAAGAAAATCAATCTACGTCTTATGCTTTTAGAAAATACCTCGCAGCCAAAGCATATAAATTAACGAGTGATTATGACAATGCTATAACTAAATGGTTATCTAAAAAAGATGATAATATCAAACATTTACCTGAAAATATTTCAATTAATCTAAATAAATCCCTCTCAATGCGGTATGGTGAAAACCCTCATCAAAAAGCAGCTTTTTATAGCACTGACGATAATAGAATAGGCGCAGCTAATGCTAAAAAATTACAAGGTAAAGAATTATCATATAATAATATTAATGATACGGATTCTGCTTTTGAATTGATATGTGAATTTGAAAACCCCGCAGTAGCAATAATAAAACATGCCAACCCTTGTGGTGTTGCAGAGAACATAGATATTAATATAGCATGGGAAAAAGCTCTTCAAACAGACCCCATTAGTGCTTTTGGAGGAATTGTAGCAATCAACAGAAATGTAACCCTTGATTTAGCTAAACGTATGAAAGAGCTATTTTTAGAAGTAATTATTGCTCCTTCATATTCTGCTGAAGCTTTACAAATATTATCATCAAAAGCTAATTTAAGAGTGTTATCAACTGGATCAATTCCTAACCCTAGTGATGATGGATTATTTTTTAAATCTATTGCAGGTGGCATGTTAGTTCAAAGTCGAGATAATCATGTCTTAAAAGAAGAACAACTAAATTTTGTTACTAAAAGAAAGCCTAATACTAAAGAAATAAATGATTTACTATTTGCGTGGAAAGTAGCAAAACATACTAAATCTAATGCTATTATTTATGCTAAAAATCTACAAACAACCGGCATAGGTGCAGGGCAAATGAGTAGAATTGACTCAACAAATATTGCAACCAAAAAAGCAATTGACTCAGCTAATTTAGCTCACTTAAAAGAACCTCTTACTATTGGAAGCGTTGTTGCAAGTGATGCCTTTTTTCCTTTTCCAGATGGATTGATTTCAGCCGCTGATGCAGGAGTTACAGCTGTAATTCAACCTGGAGGTTCTATAAAAGATAAAGAAGTAATCACTGCAGCAAATGATAGGAATATTGCAATGGCATTTACCTCAATCCGACACTTTAAACATTAATAGCTTTAGATTTTACTGTCGTTTACAGATTTAATAATTTTTTTCATTAAAGTTGGTAATGCCAGGTGTTTAAAATCTATTTGTTTAACAAATCTAAATGGGAAATCTAGATTTAATTGTTCTATACCTCTTTTATCTTTTATCTTATAATAAGCAATAGTACAATGAAGCTTAAAGTGAGTAAAAGTATGAATTACTTCGTTTGGAAGCACTCTCCATTCTAAACCAAGGAAAGATAATTTCTTGGATATATTTAATGGAGAACTTTCTAAACGATTTTCACTTTCATACCAACCTTTAGAGGGGATCATATCCATATTAGACAATAGCCCTTTATCTTTATTAGTAGTAAAAAGAAGAGAATTTTGATCATCAAACAAACAAAAAAATAATCCATACCTAGTATTTTTAATTTTTTTTGGTAACCTTTTAGGATATTCACTAGCCTCCTCTTTTTCAGCGACTTGACAAGCAAAAATAAGAGGGCACTGCTTACATCTAGGCGTTTTAGAAATACAAACTTTAGATCCTAAATCCATTAGAGCTTGAGCGTAATCTCCATTTCTCTTATTAGGCACATGTTTTGCTGCAAGCTTTTTAATCCTATCTTTTGATAACTCCAATGGGTTTTCAATTCTGTATAATCTTGAAAAAATTCTCTCTATATTTCCATCAACAACATTTTCATAAGAATTAAATGCAATAGCTGTTATTGCCGCAGCAGTATAATTACCAATACCAGGAAATGTTAATAGTTCAGAAGTATTATCCGGAATACATCCATTATATTTTACAGAGATAATTTTTGCTGTTTCATGAAGGTTTTTAGCCCTCCTGTAGTAACCTAACCCTGACCATTCATTAGAAATAGCACTAAAATTAGCTTGAGCTAGATGATTAATTGTAGGCCATTTTTTTATAAATTTTAAAAAGTAAGGTATTACTGTTGCTACAATTGTTTGTTGTAACATTATTTCTGATAACAAAACATAATAAGGATTAGACTTTTCTCCTGGTAAAGCTCTCCAAGGTAAATTTCTTCTATTATGATCATACCACTTTAGCAATCTTACAGAAATTTCTGGATAATTATCATCAATTGTTTTATTCATGTATGTATATATAAAATAAAAAATTAAAAAAAACTTAAATTAAAAAAATTATATTTTATTATGAAATCATTATCTAAAATTACTGAAAATATTGTTGAAAAAAATATTAGTAGACTAGGTGCTATTCAAACTCATATTTTTTTAAACTGGAATGACATTGCTGGACAATACTCAAATATAACATTTCCTGAGAAAATTAAGTTAAGTAAAATTAAAAACTCTGATGGAATTATAGTTATTAAAGTTCAAAATGGCTATGGGCCAGAAATACAACATGCTATTCCTTTTTTATTAAATCAAATTAATGCTAGATATGGATTTAAGGCTATTACTAAAGTAAAAATAATACAAACTGACATTGGTTACAATCAAATTATTGAACAAGATTTTAGTAAAAATGATATTATTGATAATACAGAAAATTTAATTTCTAACATTTTGCCTGATGGAGAAATTAAATTAGCTATGCAAAAATTTGAAATATCTAGAAATAAAAGAAAAGGGTTAAGTTGATAAATTGTATATTTAATTTTTTAAAATAATGTATATAATTAATTAAAATTTAATATTTATATTTAGAAAGTTAATATCTTGGAAAAAAAATTTTTTATTAAGAGAAGAACAGCATTATTAAGCTTTCTTTCATTTAGTTTTTTTCCTAGTTTTGCTTTCTCAGATGAAAATAGCAATATCAAATATATGATGCGCAGTCACTTTATTGGGTCAAAAAATGCACCTATAAAGATCAAAGAGTATTTCTCTTTAACTTGTGGCCATTGCGCAACTTTTCATCAATTAACTCTACCTAAACTTAAAGAAAAATATATTGATGTAGGCAAAATTCAGTTAGAATTTATAGACTATCCTCTTGACAGATTAGCTATACTAGCTGCTGCACTTGCTCGCACCTTACCTAATGATAGCTACATTGAAGCAATCAACATTTTATTAAATAAACAAAAACAATGGGCTTACTCCAACAAACCTATCGATGAGCTCATGTCTATTTCAAGACTATTTGGAATCTCTTCTAAAGATTTTGAAAAAATTATGGAAAATGTTCCATTGATGCAAGAAATCATTAATAAAATGGAAAAAGAATCAAAACAATTTAACATTGAATCTACACCTACGTTTATTATAAATAATGAACATAAAATTACAGGTGCAGTCTCATTTAAAGATTTTGAAGAAAAACTTCTAACTTTTGTGAAATCACAAAATTCTTAATTATTTAAAAGGTATAAGAAATTGAAATTTCAATCCGTTAGAATTTCCGGGTTTAAGTCATTTTTAGAACCTACTGAAATACAAATCACGGAAGGTTTAACGGGTATTGTTGGACCTAATGGATGTGGAAAATCTAATATAGTAGAAGCAATAAAATGGATTATGGGCGAGAACTCAGCTCGCCAAATGCGCGGTGATGGCATGGATGATATTATCTTCGCAGGAACAGATGATCGTCCTTCAAGAAACTTTGCTGAAGTTAGTATAAAATTAGATAATTCAGAAAAAAAAGCCCCTGCAGCATATAATCATTTAAATGAAATAGAAATATCAAGAAAAATTGAACGAGAAAAAGGCTCTACCTATAGAATAAATGGCAAACAAGTAAGAGCTAGAGATGTTCAGCTAATCTTTGCCGACAGTGGAACCGGGGCAAGATCATCTGGTATTGTAAGCCAAGGAAAAATAGCACAAATAATTGATTCTAGCCCTGAAAATAGAAGAGTTATTTTAGAAGAAGCTGCAAATATCAAAGGCTTACATAGCAGAAGACATGAGGCAGAACTGAAACTAAATGCAGCCAGTGATAATCTAGAAAGATTACTTGATATTGAAAAAACTTATAGAGATCAACTTATTGAATTAGAAAAACAAGGAAGACAAGCAGCAAGATATAGATCAATAGGTGACAGGTTAAGAAAAGCAGAAGCTACATTGTTTTTTACGCTTTTAAATAACGAAAAAAAAGAACATAGTAATTTAAAAAATCAATTACAAATTATTATGAACAATGTTACAGAAGCTAAGACAGAAGCTTCAAAGAGCAATCAATCTAAAATAAAAATATTAGAGAACATTCCTGCATTAAGAAATATTGAAGCTGAAAAAAATGCAATTTTGCAATCCTTAAAAATAACAAGAATTAGATTAGAAGAGGAACAAAATTCTGCAAAAAAAGCTTTAGTAAATATTGTGAATCAAATATCTCAATTAGAAAATGATCTTAATAGAGAGAAACAAATTTTAGAAGATGCTGAAAAAACGATGTCAACTCTAATAATAGAAGAAGAGAAATTGCATGAAGAGAGTAAAAATTTTTCTTCAGCTATTTTTCAAGCAACACAAAATGTAACAAAGCATAAAGTTGCATCAGATGATGCTGATAGAAAATTATCATCTATAACTTCTGAAATATACACAATAAAATCTAATAAATCTGATTTAGAAAAAAGAGTTCAAATTTTAAAAGAAAAATTAGAAAAATCTCAAAATCAACTTTCAAATTTTGATCTAGAAAATGATAAAAAAAATTTACACCTAAACAAAAATAAAATTAATGAATTAAAGAAACTTACTGATAACAACCATAACTTAATAAATACTCTTAAAGAAAAACTAGAAAAGCTGGAAGCTTTAGAAACGGATCTTAAAAAAGAACAATATATAGAAACTAACTTTATAAACCATACTAATGCAGAGATAAATACCTTATCCTCTTTATTAGGTGATAATTCATTAAATAAGAACACTTTAGAAAAAAATATTAATAGTACTGATAATCTTGAAAAAGCTATTGGATCAGTTCTTGGAGAGACATTATTAGCTCCTATATACTCAAATAATGAAATTATAAATAATACAACATATTGGAGAGAAGGGTTTGAGATAGAAAACACGTCATCTTTACCTACTGGAGCTATACCCTTAATCAGTAAAATGAAAAGCTCCTCTATTTTAGATATTGCTTTACTTGGGATTGGCATAGTAGAAAATGAATCACAAGCTTTCAATCTTCAAAAAAAATTAACTTATGGACAAGCTCTAACTACTTCAGAGGGAGGATTATGGAGATGGGATGGTTTTGTTCAGCCCAAAGGCGTAAAAAATAGCTACTCTGAAAGGTTAAAACAAATTGCAAGATTAAATGTTTTACAAAACGATCTTCCTGCCCAAAAAGAAAAAGTTTTATCAATTGATAAAAAATTAATTAACTGCATAGAAAATATAAAAAAAATTAGAATTGATCTTAGTAAAACACAAGTATTATTATTAGAATTAACAAATACTTCTAATAAATTAGAATTAGAAAATTCTAAATTAGAAGTAAAACTAACATCAACTAAATTATTAATTAAAGAGCTTGAAAATACTGAATACACAAGTAAAAACGAATTAAAAGAGCTTGAAAAACAAATAAGCCATATAGTTAACCTTCCCTCCCTACTTGCTGATGAACTTACTATACGTCATAATGCTGAACAATTTAGGAATAATTTAACGGAAGCAATGGCTGCAGAACAACAAATTAAAAATCAAGAAAATTTTCAATTACGAAATATATCTCAGATTAAAAATCAAAAAGAAAGCTGGGAAAAAAGAAAAAATGAAGCTCATTTAAGATTATTGTCTTTACAAAAAAGATTACATGTAAGCCAAAAGGAAAAGGAAAAGCTATCAAATGTACCAGATGATTTTAATAAAAAAGAAGACCAAATTATAATAAAAATTGAAGATGCTATTAAAAATAGAGATACCGCATCCGATAATCTTGTAGTAACTGAAACAAAGTTACATCAAGCAGAAAAATTAGAAAAAGAATCTGAAAAACAAGTTAACATTCTTCGTGAAAATATGATTAGAGTCGAAGCTTTATTAGATTTAGCAAATACAAAAATATTAAATATTGAAAAACGAATTTTTGAGAAATTAAGAATTCAATCTAATGAACTGTTTGGCTTAACAGAACTTAAAGAAAACGAAAAAGTCTTACATTCGATAGAGATTTTAGAAAAAACAGTAGAAAGGCTTCTTAGAGAGAGAGAATCTTTAGGTGCAGTAAACCTCAGAGCTGAAGAAGAAATGAAAGAAATGAATGTTAAAGTTGAAACAATGTTTTCAGAACGCAATGATTTGGAAGGTGCCATTGAGAAATTAAGAAATGGTATATTTGAACTAAACAAAGAAGGAAGAGAAAGATTAAAACAAAGCTTTGAAGATGTTAATACAAATTTTAAACACTTATTTACTAAACTTTTTGGAGGAGGAAGTGCTGAATTAAAATTAGTGGGTAGTGATGACCCTCTTCAATCAGGGTTAGAAGTTTTAGCAAGTCCTCCAGGTAAAAAAATGCAACTTTTATCCTTGCTTTCTGGAGGAGAACAAGCATTAACAGCATTGTCTTTAATATTTTCTGTCTTCTTATGTAATCCTTCGCCAATTTGTATTTTAGATGAAGTTGATGCCCCATTAGATGACACAAATGTCGGAAGATTTTGTGATTTACTTAATAAAATTTCCAATGAAACAAATACTTATTTTATGGTTATTACTCACCATAGATTGACAATGGCTAAAATGGATAGATTATTTGGTGTGACAATGGAACAAAAGGGAATTAGTAAATTAGTTACAGTTAATCTAGAACAGGCTAGCAGAATAAGAGATATAGCTTAAAAATTTATTTATTTTTTAAGTAAACTCTTGACTTATATTCCATCTCAAAATAGTTTAACCTCGCTTGTTATTAGTAAATGAAAGTTTAAAATGAGCTCTTTAAAAAATGACTTTAATTTATCAAAAAGAATAGATAAAGCTTTAGTTAAAAAGGAAGAAAAGAAAATAGTTAATGAAAATAGTAATCAATCATTAGTTAACGCTTTTTCAAGAGTGGCAACTGAGTTGCTTGCTGGTTTGTTAATTGGAGCAGGAATTGGATGGACTATAGATAAATGGTTAAATTCATCACCTTGGTTTATGATACTATTTTTTTTACTTGGAGGAGCTGCAGGAATTCTTAATTTATGGAGAATGATAACAGGCAAAGGACTTAAAATTGGATACTTTAATCAATAACAATAGATTTATAAAATTATGAACTCACCAGTAGAACAATTTTCAATTAAGATATTATTTGCATTAAACTTATTTGGGTTTGATATATCTTTTACCAACGCTTCTTTATTTATGATTATATCAGTATTGGGATCAGCGAGCATCTTTTACTTAGGTGCACGCAAACAAACTTTAGTTCCAAACAGGTTTCAATCGTTTGTTGAAATATCTTACGAGTTTGTTGCAAACATGGTTAAGGAAAATGCTGGTAAAGGAAGTCAAATATATTTTCCATTTATATTTACACTTTTTATGTTTATTTTATTTGGAAATCTTCTGGGAATGATACCTTACAGCTATACTTTCACTTCACAAATTGCAGTGACTTTTACACTAGCAGCTATTGTATTTGTTGGTGTAACCATAATAGCAATATTTAAACATGGTTTTAAATTTTTAACATATTTCTTTCCTTCAGGTGTCCCTATTGCACTAGCGCCATTGTTAATTCCAATAGAAATAATTTCATACTTTATTAGACCAATTAGTTTATCAGTAAGACTGTTTGCTAATATGCTTGCTGGGCATACAATGATGAAAGTTTTTGCTGGATTAATCATTATGATGGGCTCAGCAGGTGGGTTGTTAACAGCTGGAGCTGTCTTACCTTTAATGGCAGTCATAGGACTAACAGGCCTAGAGTTTTTAGTGGCAGTACTTCAAGCTTATGTGTTTAGTATTTTAACATGTATGTACTTACATGATGCTCTTCACTTACATTAATTATCAATCTAACTTAAATTAATCAACGAAAGGACAATAAAATGGAAATGGAAGCCGCAAAATTTATAGGAGCAGGATTAGCTGTTATTGCATTAGCTGGAGTGGGAGTAGGAATTGGAAATATTTTTGCTTCTTTAGTTACTGCTGTAGGAAGAAATCCAGCTGCCAAAAACGAAGTTTTTGGAATAGCTATTCTTGGTTTTGCTTTAACTGAAGCTGTAGCACTTTTTGCTCTTGTTATTGCACTACTTTTACTTTTTGCATTATAAATCAAAATAATGAATCCACCTGTAGGCTATAATCCTATAGGTGGATCAAACATCAAAGAAGATCTGAAAATGTATTTTTTAAAAAATATCTTATTTTTGTCTATTTTATCGACTAATTCAGGGTTTGCCTATGCAAGTGAAAAAGGTTTGCCTCAACTAGATTTAGAGACATATCCATCATTAATATTTTGGTCTATAATATCTTTGCTAATTGGTTATATTTTAATGGCCTTCATAGTTACGCCAAGCATACAGTCTATTATAAATATAAGAGAAACTAATATACAAAATGATCTAATAAAAGCTAAGAATTCAAATGAAGAAGCTCAAATAATAAAAAATACCCTATCTTACAAACAAGAAGAAATTAAATTAAACTCACAAAATATAATCAATCAAGCTATATCAGAGGCTAAAACTCTTTTAGATAACTCTGAAAAAAAAATATTAAACAAAATGAATGTGAAAATACTAGAAGCTGAACAAAAGATTCATAAATCAAAAAATGAAGTAATTTCTGAATTATTAAATAATGCTGAAGACATAACAAGAGATATAATTCAAAAATTTACTTCAATTGAGCCCTTAAGCAAAGATATTAAACAAACTGTAAAAACTGTTTCAAAAAATATATTAATGGAGAAGCAATAATGTACTTTGATGAAACAGCATGGGTTGCAATAGCTTTTATCCTTTTCATTGCCTTAGTTTGGAAAAAAGGCAGCAAAGCAATAACTTCTACTCTAGATAATAGATCTTTATTAATTCAAGAGGAACTTGATGAAGCAAAGTCGCTTAAAGAAGAAGCGCTAGAAGAACTAAAAGAATCTCTACAAATACAAAAAAACAGTTCTGATGAATTTGAAAAAATAATTGATGAGGCAAAAGATACTGCTAACAAAATTATAAATGACGCAGAGAAAAAGTCGTTAGAAATTATTCAAAGAAGAGAAGAACAAGCAAGACAAAAAATATCAACCTATGAGACTGAAGCAATTAATGATATTAAAAAAATTAGTACAACAGTAGCAATTCAATCAGCTAGAACATTTATTCAAACTAATTTAGATAAAAAACAAAATATTAGTTTAATTAAAAATGCATCAAATGAAATTAAATCTAAACTTATAAATTAATTTTGTTTTAATCCAATATATACCTTCCCATTAAAAGGAACATCAACATTCATTTTTGTTTTTCTATCAATTGTTTTATTATTATTTAA
>CAJJBL010000061.1 GCA_905182395.1 alpha proteobacterium SCGC AAA536-G10
GATTGTGTTTTTTTCTAAGAAACTGAAGTAATCTTATTTCTAAATCTGAATTAGGTGCAAAGGAAGCATGTCCACCTTCTCCTTCTATTGCGATTAGATTTTGATTGTTAATGCATAAAGTACAAACACCAAGTCCAGTTCCTGGACCGGTTATTAGAAGAGGTGCTTTTAAAATAGGATTCCCAGATTTAATAAGTTTTAAATTATGTTTAACAGCTAATTTATTATTATAATCAACATTACTACTAAGCTTTTTATAGAAAGTACCAAAGCATAAAGACTGTGCAACGAAATCATTTATTAAAAGTAATTTATTTAAACCGAAATAATCTAATAATTCTGTTTGTTTAAATGACCAATCATTATTTGTAAATTTTATTTCATCTTGTTTAGTTGTTGAGGCCACAGCTAAAGACATATTCTCAATATTTAAATTATTTTGTTCTTGATAGAATTCTATTGCTGAATGTATATTTTGAAAATCAGAACATTTTAAATATGTAATATAAGAAATACTATCATCTTCTTTTCTCTTAAATGCAAACCTAGCGTTTGTACCTCCAATATCAGCAAGTAATAAGCTCATTTTTTATCTCAAAAATAATTAATTTATTAAAATATAAATTAGGTTTAATGTAATTACAAATTATCTCTTTTAATTAGACAAAGGTAAAATGGAAATGATCAATTTATTTATTATTTTAATGATATTGTTTTTTCCTTTAACTACGTATTCTAAAACTCTTTTAGAAAAAGTTAGCCCTGACATTTCTTTTTTGTGGGGAATCGCTGCTTTAAATAAGCAAGAAGTTTTAGTTACTCAAAAATCAGGCAATGTTTTTCGTATTAATGTTTTTACTAAAAATATTAATAAAATTTATGGAACCCCAAAAGTATTTGCTAGCGGGCAGGGAGGACTTTTAGATATTGCTATAGAAAAAAATGATAAATACTTAAATGTTTATTTATGCTTAAGTAAACCAATAGGTAACAATAAATCTTCTACAGCAATTTATAAATATAACTTAATAAATGATAATTTGCTCAATAAAAAAATACTTTTTGTTTCCAATAGCCCGTCTTCAGTTCCAGGACACTTTGGCTGCAGATTATCAATAAATGGTAAATTTATTTTTGCAACTCTTGGCGAAAGACAAAATCGCCATAATGCACAAAAATTTTCAAATCATTCAGGTTCAGTAATTAAGATATTAAAAAATGGTAAAAATTTTAAAAACAATAATATTAAACAAAAATGGCTTCCAGAATTATTTACAATCGGACATAGAAACCCTCAAGGGTTAGCTTTTAACCACATAAGCAATCAACTGTGGCTTCATGAGCATGGTCCGCAAGGTGGAGATGAAATTAATATATTATTGGAAGGAAAAAATTATGGCTGGCCTATTGTTTCATATGGAGAGGAATATGGTGGAGGCAAAATTGGGGAAGAAATAACTAAGTTTGGATTTGAAGAGCCAGTATGGGTGTGGACGCCTTCAATTGCACCCTCAGGCATGATTTTTTATAGAGGTAGTATGTTTGATGAATTTAAAAATACTATTCTTGTCGGTTCTCTTAAATTTAAAAGACTTCATGTCATAAAGGTTCATGAAAATATACCAATCTCAGAAAAAATAATTTTAGAAAATAAAATAGGTCGTATTCGAGATATAGAAGAAATGCATGATGGTTCTATTATTTTAATTAATGATGAATTAAAAGGAGGAGTTTATAGGTTATATAGACAATAAACTTGATTCATTTACAGTTTATAAAGTATGTAAAACATAATGTTATTTTTTAGATGGAGATAAAAATGTTAAAATTTTATTATAATACTGGACCTAACCCTATGAAAGTTGCCCTCTGTCTTGAAGAGTTAGGGTTAGAATATGAGGCTATACCTTTGGACACAAGGAAAGGAGATCAACATACTCAATCTTATGTTGATATAAATCCAAATGCAAAAGCTCCATCAATAATTGATAATGGTAATGTAGTTTTTGATAGTAATGCTATTCTTCTTTATTTAGGAGAAAAAACAGGAAACTTTATGCCAGATAATAGTCTTAAATCTAGAGCAGATTTATTGTCATGGTTAATGTTTGTTGCAACTGGAGTAGGTCCATATTCAGGACAATCAGTTCATTTTCAACATATGGCTCCTGAAAAAATTAAGTATGCTATAAATAGATATGTCTATGAGGCAGAAAGACATTATGACATTTTAGATAAAAGATTAGATCAAAACAAATATATGTTAGGCGATACATATACAATTGTTGATATGTGTGTTTGGGGTTGGGCAAGAATGCTACCTAAAGTTATTGCCGAAGGTGAGTTAGAAAAAAGAAAAAATTTAAATAGACTTATGACAGAAATCAATAACAGGCCTGCAAGTAAAAAAGCTCTTAATATAAGCGCTACTAATAACCATAGCTTTAAAGTTGAAATTGATGAAGAAGCTAGTAAATTTATGTTTCCACAGAATGAAAGACTTAAAAATAGTTAATTAGGTCTTATTTTATAAACTGCGTTAAGCGGATCAACAATTTGTATCCGCTTAACATTGTTAAAGCCTAGTATTTTTTAATGTCTTATTGCATTCGCTTCAGCATCATTATTTATAATTTTCTTAAATAATTGTTTTATATTTAATTTTATTTTTCATTGTTAAATCTCATATCTTATTTTTTATTTCTTATTTTTATTATATACGTTTATAAATAAATAATTAATATTATTTATTTGGTATGTTTTTTGAAACAAAATAGAGATTTATTAAATAATTAAAATTTATAATTTCTGGGTAAAAAGATGCAAGACTGGGATACACGCATAAAAGATCTAAAAATAAACATTCAAAATGCACGTGAAAAATTTGTTATTCCTCATCTTAAGATTCAAAAAAAAGATGTTGAAACACCTATAGAAACCCAAGAGACTTCTGATCCACTTCAAGTTAATAATGTCACTGAGGTTATTTCTGCTGAAAACAAAGTTTATGTAAATAAAGATCCTTTATCCTCTATGGATTTGTTAAATAAAGCTGAAAGTGAATCGAAAGACGTTTCTAATTCAGAAACTAAATTGGGCTTAACAGAAGAAATTTCAGCTAAACTTGATAATGTTTCTGAAGATTTATTAAAAGTAGAAAATACAGAAGAAAACTTAACCAAGCTTGAAACAGAAATTGATGAACCTCCAAAAATAGAAATTACAGAAGAGATTTCAGCTAGTCTCGAGGCGAACAAAACAGAAATAATAGAGGATAAAACTCTCGAATTAGAATCTCAAAGCATAGACCCTATAAAAGAAGATTCAACTAATGACGCTGTAGGAGAACAAGATGATAACTCTAGTGAAATACCACTTGAAGTATCAGATGATAATATTGTTAAAAAAACAGAACTTCAATTACTTGAAGAAAAAGATGAAAATGATTTAACTGAAGATGAAGAAGATAGGATGATGGAGCTTAGATTATTAAGAGCTCAAAAAACTATGAATAAAGAAGCTAATGATAAGGTTGAAGATGAACTTAAAAAGGCTGATGAAGAAATAGCACATTTAAAATCTCAACTTAAACCTAAACCTAAAAAGTTACCTAAAGGATATATAGCTTAGTATAATTTTAAAAAAAAACATCATTTAGAATAATGCCTCTATTTGAAAACACTTTTTGAGCAATTCCTGTTTTTTTATTAAATTCCATCTCTACTTCTCTAAATAATTTATGACATTCTATAAAAGCTTTTTCATCTTTATATTCCCACATATGTCCTAATCTAAAAATACCGTCTTTATTCCAAACTTGACTAACTGTTTGGCGAATGGCACCAGCTGATTTGAATTTCTTAGACATACTTTCAATAATATTGCTCCATTCCTTTTCAGCTACTATCATGTCACTTTTGGTTTGAAAATCAGAAGTAATATAGCTCATTAATTTAGATTCAATCATAAAACACCTATACTTTAATTAATTATATCTTCTTTATATGAAATTAATATTTTTTTTGTTTATAATATAATTGTCAATTTTAACATTTTAATAGATTTTTTTAACTATGGCAAAACATCAAATTAAAGGTGGTTGGAAAACAGAGCTTGATGAACAGTTTAATTCTTCGTATATGGCAGAGCTTCGTCTTTTTTTAAAAGAAGAAATAAATTTAGGAAAAATAATTTATCCACCAATGATAAAAGTTTTTAATGCTTTTAATTATACATCTTTAACTGATGTTAAAGTAGTTATTGTTGGACAAGATCCATATCATGGAGATGGTCAAGCTAACGGTTTAAGTTTTTCTGTTGAAGAGGGTATAAAAATTCCTCCTTCACTTAAAAATATTTATAAAGAATTATTCTATGATTTAAGACTAACTGCTCCAGAAAATGGCAATCTAGAATCATGGGCACGACAAGGTATTCTACTTATCAATAGTAGTTTGACTGTTGAGAAAGGAGTTCCTGGATCTCATCAAGGTAAAGGTTGGGAGAAGTTTACAGATGAAGTCTTATCAATTATCAATAGAAAAAAGAAAAATATAGTTTTTATTCTATGGGGAAAAAAGGCTCAAGAAAAAGGACATTTTTTAGACCGAGACAATCATTTGGTTATTGAAAGTACTCATCCATCACCATTTTCAGCCCATAATGGTTTTTTTGGTTCCAAACCTTTTTCTAAAACTAACGAGTATTTAGCAAAATTTAATATTGACCCAATTGATTGGCAATTATAACTATCAACATTATTAGAAAGTAATAAAATGAATACAGAGCATCCTGGGATTTTAGCATTAAAAAATTTTATTAATGCTTTTAATACATTAGAAAAAGATAAAATTATTAATAATCTTCATTTTCCGCACTTTACCCATTCAGATGGAACCCAACCTATTAAATATGAAAATGGTGAAATATTTTGGAATAATTTAAAAATTCAATTAGACGAAATGGTTGACAAAGAAAATTGGAGTTTTTCTACTTTAGACAGTTGTGAAGTTATTAATGAAACTGAAAATACACTTCAATGTTTAGTCGAATTTAATAGAAGATATAAAAATAAGAAGAGTTATGGGAAGGCTAAAGGTATATGGATAGCAACTTTAATAAATAAGAAATGGGCTTTGCAAATACGTTCTATGATACCTGTTTCAGGTAACATAAGTTCCTTAGCAGGCACAAAAATGTAGTGAAAATAAATGGTTGTTTAAAAATTATTAACATACTAAATTTTCATAAAGATTATTAACTTATGTATTTGAGGAAAGTATTTTGGTTCACCTTGATGATATTAAATTTGTAGGAAAAAATTTGCATCGACCAGAATGCGTTTTGGTTGATCAAGATGGAACTTTGCATGTAGCTGACTGGCGCGGAGGAATAACTTTGATTTATCCTAATGGAAATCAAAGGACTATTCTTGCAAAAGGAGAATTTAAACCCAAACCAAATGGTATAGCTATTTTGCCAGATGGAGGGTGGTTGTTGACACATCTAGGTAATGAAGATGGAGGTGTATACAAACTTAATGAAGATGGAGACCTTTCTCCTTTTTTATTGCAAGTTGAAGGTGAACCTCTTCCGCCAACAAATTATGTGCATATTGATAGAAATGGAAGGGTATGGATAACAGTTAGTACACGATTGAAGCCAAGGATATTAGGCTGCAAGCCTAATTGGCGAGATGGATTTATTATTTTAGTTGATGAAAGTGGTGCTCGTATTGTTGCTGAAGAATTAGGATTTACAAATGAATGCTTAATTCATCCTATAACTGGACATTTATATGTTAATGAAACTTTTTCGCGTTGTCTTTCTCGATTTGATGTATCATCCAAGGGAGATCTATCAAATAAAATAGTAGTTGCTGAATTTGGTTTAGGCGAGTTTCCAGATGGATTTGCATTTGATGATGAAGGTGGTATTTGGGTTACTTGCGTTGTTAGTAATAAAGTTATTAGAGTTAATGCAAATGGTAAAAAACAAACCATTTTAGAAGACAACGATCCAGAGCATCTAGCTAAAGTTGAAGAGGCGTATCAAAAAAGTTGTTTAAAAAGAGATCATTTAGACCAAATTATTAGTATAAAACTCAAAAACATTTCTAGTATTGCTTTTGGAGGCAAAGATTTAAAAACAGTATATTTAGGTTGTTTATTAGGACAATCGATAGCCATTTTTGAATCTAAAATAGCTGGATTAAGTCCTTCTCATTGGAACTAAAATAAAGAATGATTAATTATTTAATTATAGTAATTAAAGCCTTTGTTTTGATTTTAGTTAGTAATGTTTCTTTTGCTGACACGAGTAAAAGAGAACTAGCTAGAGATATAATCCTAAAGTCTATTTCAAATTATCCTGGTAAATGTGCTTGCCCATATCATCTTATTTCTAATGGAATGAAGTGTGGTAAAAAGAGTGCTTATTCTAACCCAGAAGGCTATAACCCTTTATGTTATTTATCTGATATTAATGATGAGATGATTGATCTTAAATATGATAAAAAATTATTTTCTACTAATAAAAAAAAGACCATTAAAACATCTTCATTAAGAGTTGTTGATGGAGATACTATTGTGCTTAACTCTAAAAAAATAAGACTACATGGAATAGATACACCAGAGATAAAACAAAAATGCCTAAATAAAAAAAATATTGAGTATTTTTGTGGTTTACAAGCAACTAATGAACTTAAAAAAATAATTGGTAAATACGAAGTATCTTGCATTAGAAAAGATAAAGATAGGTATGGAAGATTAGTTTCAGTTTGTTATGTTAATGGAGAAGATATTAATGCATTATTAGTAGAACGAGGATGGGCTTTAGCTTATAGAAAATATTCTAAAGATTACGTTCATCAAGAAAATCAAGCTAGAATAAATAATTTGGGCCTATGGTCAGGTAAGTTTACTCTTCCTTGGGAGTGGCGAAGTAAAAATAGATAAAAGAGAGTAAAAAAAATGAAAGCAATAGGAGTTTTGGTTCATGGTGGCCCGGAAGCGTTGGAGATAATTAATGTACCTGAGGTTAATGTTGGGCCAGGAGAAATAAGAATTAAAAACCAGGCATCAGGCGTTAATCCTACAGACGTTGGAGTGCGTGATGGTAGGAAGGCAGAGTTACAGAAAAAATATTCACCTCCGTATGTTCCTGGAATGGATTTATCTGGTGTTGTCGATCAGGTTGGTGGCGATGTTATAACAGGTATTAAAGTTGGTGACAAAGTTATGGCGATGGTTTGTCCTTATTCTATTCATGGAGCTTACAGAGAACAAATAGTTCTAGATCAACGTGCAGTTGTAAAAGTTCCTAATAATACATCCTTTGTTGAGGCATGCACACTACCTATGAATTCTTTAACGGCAAGGCAATCTTTAGATTTATTAGGATTAAAACGAGGACAAGTTTTAGCTGTTACCGGAGGCCCAGGAGCCTACGGTGGTTATGTAATTGAATTAGCTAAGACAGAGGGTTTAACTGTTATTGTAGATTCATCAAAAACTGATGAAAACTTATTAAACTCACTTGGCGCAGATATAATTATACCAAGGGGAGAAAGTTACGTTGACAAAATTAGAGAGCATTTTCCTGATGGAGTTGATGGATTAGCTGATGGTGCTTTATTAAATGAACAAGCAATAGGGGCAGTTAAAAATGGTGGCACATTTACTTCAATTAGAGGTTTCAAAGGATTACCTCAGCGTGAAATAAAATTTACTACAACATGGGTTTTTTCTTATGATGGAGAGTATGAAAAATTGGATACATTAAGAAAACAAGTTGAAAAAGGTGAATTAACCCTTCGGGTAGCAGACACTGTTTTACCTGAACATGCAGCGGAAGCACATCGCAGATTAGAGGCAGGTGGAACAAGGGGTAGAATGGTAATTAATTGGGAATAAACTATTTTAGGAAAATAATATGACAGTAAAAGTAGCGATTATTGGATTAGGTATAATGGGTAGGCGTATGCTAGAGCATATGCGGTTACACAAGAATTATCAGCCAGATTTTATATGGGATCCTAATAAAAATGCCTGTCTGGAAGCTATTAAACTAGATCCTCAGTCAAAAATTATGAATAGTGCAAGTGATGCAATTAAATCAGCTGACTTAGTTTATTTAGCTTGTCCTCCAGTTGTAAGAAAAGCCTATGCCTTAGAAGCAGCATCTTTAGGTAAATCGTTGTTTTTGGAAAAACCGTTTGGAGTTAATATAGAAGAGAGTGAAGATTTAGTAAAAAAACTTAAAGCTTATAACATACCAGTGGCTGTAAATTTTACACAAGCAGCAGGAGTAGCATTAACAGATTTACTTGAAACAAAAAAGCTTGGTGATATGGGAAAAATATTGGGAGTGGATATAGTTGTTACATATTCTGAATGGCCACGACAGTGGCAAAAGGAGGCTGATTGGTTAAGGTTTAAAGCAGAGGGTGGAATGACAAGAGAGGTTATTTCACATTTCTTGTTTTTTTCTGAACGAGTTTTAGGGCCTTTAAAACTAATATGGGCAAAAACTGCCTACCCTCAAGATGAGCTATTATGTGAAACCGATGTGTTAGCTCGATTAGAAACTAATGAAGGATATCCAGTAAATATTTTAGCAAGTGTTGGCGGAGTACAGCCCGACAGACAAGAATTTACCGTTAAAGGCTCAACAAAAAGTCGAAGGATATCAGAGTTCTATAAAGATGAAGAGACTTCTGGAGATAAGTTCGTTTCATTAAGAGATGAGCCTAAAAATCCACGAGCGGTAAGTTTAAAAGCTCAACTTGATGATTTGTTTCTTAATATTAAAGGGTTACCAAACAGACTTGCAACTATTGACGAGGCGTTGAGAGTTCAGATTCTAGTTGAAGGCATACTTTCTAGTTCAAAATAAATATTTTATCAAAATTTGAAAAGAATATTAGTTCCAGTAACGTTGCTTATTTGAATTTTAGTAGATAAATATTTTTTACTTTTAAATTATATATCGTCTATATTAATCAAAGGTTGATATTAGAAAGTAAACAAATGACGGCAACACAAGAATGGAATTTATGCTTAACACCTCAAATAGGTGACACTCTTAAATGGAATGAACCTTTATGGGCAGCTCCAAATAAGCCACGCGGCAAACGTGACAAAGCTGGAGAACAAGAAATTATTGCAGAATTAATAAGTTCAACAGATATATTAGAATTCAAAGTTATTAGCGTTAAAAAAATATCTTCTGGAGATGCTCCTTTAACCGTAAAAGAAAATGATCAAATTAAACGCAAACAATCAAGTGTTCAAAAAGGTGATTGTCGTAAACTTTTAGGATCATAATTTCTAATGACTAAAGAAATTGCGATAATTGGTGGTGGTCCATCTGGACTTATGGCAGCAGATATTTTATCTGCAAATGGCTTTAAAGTTTCAATATATGAACGCAAACCTACGTTTGGCCGTAAGTTTCTTATGGCTGGCCGTGGAGGTTTAAATATATCTCACTCAGAAAATTTAGATGAGTTTTTTAAAAAATATGGAATGCAATCCGATATTTTTAAAAAAGTTATTGATAATTTCTCTCCAGAAAATTTGCAAGAATGGTGTGAAGACTTGGGTGAAAAAACTTTTATTGGGTCAAGTGGAAGAATTTTTCCTCAGAGCTTTAAATCTTCGCCTTTGTTACGTGCTTGGCTTGGACGACTTGAAAAGCAGGGTGTAATTTTTAAATTAAACCATGATTGGCTTGGATGGGATCAAAACAATCTTATTTTTAAAACTAAAAATAAAAAGATCTATGTTCCTTCTGATACAACACTTCTTTCACTAGGTGGTGCTTCATGGCCAAAATTAGGTTCTGATGGTTCTTGGGTAAAAATTCTTGAAAACGAAGGTGTGGAAATTTCTCCCTTACAACCATCAAATTGTGGTTTTGTAATAGAATGGTCAGATGTTTTTTCAAAAAAATTTGAAGGAAAATCATTAAAATCAATAACATTATCTTTTCATGATAAAAAAAAGTATGGTGAATTTATCATTACAAAAAATGGTGTTGAAGGAGGTCCTATTTATGCTCTTTCTTCATTTTTACGAGAAGAAATAAACACTAATGGATCTGCACAAATTTTACTTGATTTAAAGCCTGATTTTAGTATTGAAGAAATTAAAAAACGCCTACTAAAACCAAAATTAAAACTATCTATTTCAAATTATTTACGTAAAACATTAAATTTATCTGATGTGGCAATTGGATTGCTTATGGAATTGTCAGATAGAAATAATTGGATGCCAGATAAAATAATAAACGCTATTAAATCTTATAAGCTGAATTTACAAAAACCATTTGCAATTGATCGAGCTATTTCAACTGCAGGGGGAGTTACTTTTAATTCTGTTAACGATAATTTTATGCTCATTAATAAGCCCAATGTTTATGTTGCTGGTGAAATGCTTGATTGGGAAGCGCCAACAGGAGGTTATCTTCTGCAAGCTTGTATTTCAAATGGAGCATACGTAGCGAATATTATAATGAAAAAAAATAATTAATAATTAATAATAAATAAAAATAATATTGTAATTGTTAACTATATAAATTTTAATAGTTTTTATTATTTGAACTATTAATATAAAACTTTATTTTTTTTATTTAATTTAATTTTTATAATGTTTTTGTCTATTGATTTAGATAATAATAAAATTCTAAAAAAGAATTATTGTATTTAATTATTATTGTACGAAATTCTTTAAATAATGGTTTAATTTTAAATAGGAGGAATAGAATGTCGCGCATTGGCTTTATCGGTTTAGGAAATATGGGTGGACCAATGGTTCGTAATCTTATTAAAGCAGGTCATTCTTTAAAAGTTTTTGATTTGTCTGAAGAAGCAATGAATTTTGTTGTTCAATCCGGTGCTAAAGCTGCTAAGTCAGTTAAAGAAGCGGCTAGTGGTGTAGAGTTTGTTATATCAATGCTTCCTGTAGGAGTTAATGTTAAAGAAGTTTTTATGAATGATGGTGTAATTGCCGCAGCAGATAAAGGTACCATTTTGATTGACTCATCTACAATTGATGTTGAGACAGCTCAAGCTGCATACGAAGCTGCTAAGGTCGCGGGGTTTGATATGATTGATGCACCTGTTTCAGGAGGAGTTACAGGGGCTGATGCAGGAACGCTGACTTTTATGTGTGGTGGTGATAAAAACACATTTGAAAAAGCAAAGCCAATTTTACAATGTATGGGAAAAAATATTATTCATTGTGGAAATGCAGGGCTTGGCCAGGTAACTAAAATTTGTAATAATATGCTAGCGGGTATAAATGCTCTTGCTGCATCTGAGGCAATGGTCATGGGTGAACGACTAGGAGTTTCACGTCAGACGTTGTATGATGTAATCTCTACTTCAACTGGAAGATCGTATATATTTGAGAACTCTAACCCAATGTCTGGAGTTTGTACAAATTCTCCAGCAAACAATGATTTTAAGCCTGGGTTTATGGCAAAGCTAATGTTAAAAGACTTGCGTTTGTCTCAAGCCGCAGCTCAATCGGCAAGTACTTCGACTCCACTTGGAGCGGTTGCTACTGCAGCTTTTCAACAATTGATTGAGAATGGTCATGGAGATGCAGATACATCAAGCATTATTAAAGTTATTGATCCTCAGTTGAAATAACTAACTAAATTAGAAGACAAAAGAATACCTTATTATAATAAATTATTTATATATTTCTTATAATTTATTTTAAATACATTCTTATATTTTAGGTATGTATTAACTTTTAGGATTAATAATTTGTCAAAACTATTCAAAGAATTAGATTACCAAAACACCCCATTAGGAAATGTTTCTTTAAGAAGAAGAAGGCAATTAAAATTAAATAAAGATGTATATGAAGTTATTCTTAATGATGAACATTTAATGTCAAATTTATTTATTGCATCGGAAGTAGCTTTGGCCAAGATTCCTCTTGATGAAATTAAATGTAAATCTCCTAATATTTTAGTTGGAGGTCTTGGTTTAGGCTATACAGCTAAAGAAGTTTTATCCAACAAGAATGTAAAATCTTTAACTATAATTGAATACTTAGAACCAGTCATTTCTTGGCATAAACAAGGAATTTTACCAATTGAAAAACTTTTATTTGAAGATCCTAGATGTGATATAATTTTAGGTGATTTTTTTAAGTCTGTTTTTGAAAAAAAAGGATTTGATCCTAATATACGTGATCGAAAATTTGATGGTATTTTTTTAGATATTGATCATGCTCCAGATTTTTATTTAAATTCAAGTCATGCTAAATTTTATACTATAGAAGGAATGGAAAAAGTTTGCTCTCATCTTAATGATGATGGTCTGTTTTCATTATGGTCAAATAATCCTCCAGATATTAATTTTGTTAATCTCCTTAATAATGTATTTGAAATGGCTCGTGCAGAAAAGGTAATATTTTACAATCCTATTTTAGAAGAGGATTGCACTCAGACTATTTACATTGCAAAAAAATAATAATCCTTAATATTACTAATTCTTATTTTAAAATTTAATATTTATCCATATTACGTTTAGATTAAAAACTATAATGAAGTGATATTTATGTTGTTTTGACTAATTTTAAAGTAGGGACCATCCATAGAAAATGGATATAAAAATTGTATAAATAGCCAGAAGAATAACGTTGACAGGGTTTCCAGATAGTTTTGGTGTTTTTATTTGAGAAACATTTAATATTGCAAGACATATTCCGCTGGCACCAAGAAAAAATGAAAAAGATGTATCTTCAAAGCGTTCTGCAAACATAAATAAAAAAACTAGAATAATACTATTGTTATCAATGGCTAGGCCAGTATATTTTGCGTCGCTTGATAATCCAAAGGTGCTAAAATAACTTAGTCTAATAGCTCCAAAAACTAGCATTATGAATGCAGGAATTAAAAAGAACGGATTAAAATTCGAATAACTTAATATCAAAATAGCGGGGGTGACTCCATAACTTACAATATCTATTAGCAGATCAAGTTGGCCTCCAAATTTTTGATCGTCACCTGTTCTTCCCTTCATTTTGCGAGCAATAAGGCCATCAGCCCAATCAAAGGCAACTGCCCAAATCATTCCTATCATTGCGGCTTCATATATACCTATTATCAGGAAATAGATTGCAAGTAGTGAGCAGCCTAAGCCTGCAAGAGAGCATATATTGGGAATATCTCTAATGTAAGACAGGATAGATTTTGTTGGAAACTTTGTTGATATTGATTTTTTAGTTGTCATGGCAAGTAATTTAACCTAATATATAGAAACAAAATTTAAGTTACATTTCTAACACTTTGCTATCATCATTTATGAGGTAGTAAAAGGAAAAATTGAAAATAGTTGTATACACTGTCGGTACCTTTGATTTACTTCATGTGGGGCATCTTGCTTTATTGAACCATTGCAAGACACTTGGAGACATCCTCGCGGTTGGGGTTGCTTCAGATGAAGTTGTTAATATGTACAAACCTAATGTTCCTATTGTTCCCTTAGAACAACGTATGGAGATGTTGCGAGCGCTTGCGTGCGTCGATATAGTACGCCCATATCATGAACTTGAGTATATCTCAGGTTGCAAAGCCTTAAATGTTGATATTTTTGTTGTAGGTGAGGATTGGGGAAAGAAATCACATAACCTTGATGTTGATAACTATATTAGAGATATTGGTAAGCAAATTGAACAGGTTCACTATAATCCAAGAACGTCATCAACTAAAATAAAACAAATGGTTTTATCTCAGAATCAACTGCAAACCAAAATAAATGAGCAGCAATTACAAAGATTTTCTGTATATAAAAAGAGACCGAGTTACTCTTTTGCAAAACAAACTAAATAATTTATATTCAATCTAAAATTTAATTTAAAATAAACTCGTTTTTAAACAATAAAATGAGTTTTTAGTTTTTCATTTAAATACAAACAATTTTTTGATTTTCCAAAAACTTTATATCTTATCTTTCCAATTAAAGAATAAGCTAAATCTAAAATAGGGTTAGGAATAAATAGAACCCATTTATAGAAATACAAACTTTTAAGATTATTAATTACAAATTTTATAGCTTTACCTTTTATGTATGTATTAGACTTAGTTAAGATTACAAAAGAATCTAATTTTTTAATATAGTTAGGATCAATTAATCTTTTAGCTAATTTTCCTTGTAGAGGAGAGAATAAAAATTGTTTTTGAATATCTCTTTTTATTAGAAATTGGATTGAGTGGCTACATAAAACACAATTGTCATCGTAAAATATAATTATTTTAGTTGGTTTTAAGTTTTCATTCATTATTTAATATCTCAATTACTTCAAAGATTTCATCAATTATTTCCATTATAGAAATGTTTAGTTTTTTAATGCTTGTTCATTATTAAAAAAAATTAGATTAAATTTTAAAACATAAAAATTAAAAATATATTCCTTCTGCAGATAATATTTTGTTAGCTGCCTGAGCTCTTTCAGAAGCCCAATAAGACATATTAACTGCTATATCTTCAGCTCCTTTAAGATTATAAATTATATTAGGTAAAAACGAAACATATGATAAAGTTTTTTCATTTCCTGAAGTCCATGCCCCATAGTGAGGTGCAAGATCAATTCCTTGCATTTCAATTTGATTGAATTTTTTAATTATGTAGAACAATTCTTCTTGATTTTCAAAGCTGTGAGGCATGTTCAGTAAACTAAATAGACCTCCTCCCAATTCTAAATGGTTTTCGTTAGCTTTTAATGTCAATAATGCAGTGTTGATTTTTTCTGAAATACCTACTGAAATAGCATTTTCCGAAAGTGGAAATTCTGCAGTAAATACGAGGTCTTCATAATTGCATACACAAATTTTCTTAAGATAATTTTCAACTATTTTAAAATCTTTATTTTTCCAAAAAGATTTTTCTGTTGGAGCAGATTTTCCTGATCCTATTTTTTCTAATGCTCCAATTATACTATCTTCTGCACATAAAACCGTCATTGTTATAAGTGGTATATGTAGATTCCATAAATCATCACCTTCAAATATAGTTAATCTTGTACCAAGATAATATTCATTATCTATTAAAGTTATAGCTCCTAACGAAGCAAATTGATTTAATGTTCTAATAGCATCGTAATTTTCAATAAGTTTATCAAAATAAGATGGCAATTTTGTTTTAATTGTTAATACGGAAGAAATAACTATATTATCTTTATTAATAAATTCTGGTTTGGAAATATCTATTAACGTTTCTGTTTTTTTTGACTTAATTACAGCTTGAGTTTTGTTTTGTATTATTTCTTTTGATGGATCATTTAGGCTATTAAGTATTGTATGAAAAGGAACTCCAAAAGGATCAATATAATTATTGTCTAGCTTAATTTTAATCTCCATTATTCAATAATATAAAAGCTTAAAAATCCATATGCCATCTTCGCTATTAATTCAATTTGCGATGTTTTAAAACACCCAAGATAAAAATCTTTGCTGACACTTCTTTTTTTAGACAGTTACTAATGTTTGATTTTCTACTGTTAAAAGAGGAATCTGGAAATCCTAAAGAACTCATTGTTTTCTTGATTTCCAAGAGAGCATCAAGAATTAGTAATTCTCCATTTTTTTCTTCATCGCGGATACGCAGAGTTGCTATGCAATCTGCAATACTTTCATTCATCATTTGCAAAGGGCTGTTCTGAGGTGGAATCGGTCTGTCTACATCTCCAGTTTGATGATGAGCACATTCGTGAAGATCAATGAATTTTTGCATTGCTTTTGAAGATTTTTCATAGCTAAAGCGATAAACTATCGGGATTCCTTTATTATTTCTTTTAGCCATCCCTGCAGAAAAAGCAGATTTTTGTGAAAGATTTTTTATATATTGAACAGTTTCACCTTTATTATTCACACAAACTGGTGGCTTAACAGTATCGAATTGTATTAAATCATCTTTCGCCCACGCTGTGCACGGTGCAAAAAATATAATTATGATTGTGGTTATTATTAGTTT
>CAJJBL010000062.1 GCA_905182395.1 alpha proteobacterium SCGC AAA536-G10
AGGCCTCCAGAAATCCATTGTTTACGAGCATTAATTGGCTTTTCAGTTGCTAAAAACCAGCTGAAAACAGATTTGTTTTCTTGTAAATTTAAAAGTGGGTTTTCTAGTCGACCATCACAAATTATCATATGACAACCAGCTTTGGTTGCTATTTTAGCAGCTTCAATTTTTGTAATCATGCCTCCAGAAGAAATTCCATTATTAGGAGGGCCTGCCATTTGTTCAACTTCATTAGTTATTTCAGTGATTGTTTCTATTAAAGATGCATCTTTATCTATACTGGGATCAGATGAATATAAGCCGTTTATATCAGATAATAGAATTAATAAATCAGCACTACACATTTGTGCAACTCTTGATGCAAGTCTATCATTATCACCAAATCTAATTTCTTCCGTGGCAACAGTATCATTTTCATTGATTACAGGGATTACATTTAGTTCAATTAGTTTTATTAATGTAGCCCGAGCATTTAAGTGTTTTCTTCTAGTTTCAGTATCATCAGGAGCTAATAAAATTTGAGCAACTTTTAAGTCATAATTTCCTAAATATTCGCTCCATGCATGAGCCAGTGTGATTTGACCTGTAGCTGCTGCAGCTTGTTTTTCATCTAACGATAAATTGTTACTTAAGTTTAATTGCTTTTTTCCTAATGCTATAGATCCAGAAGAGACTAATAAAATTTCTTTTCCTGATTTAACAAAGTGTTTAATATCAAATGCAAGAGATTCAAGCCATTTTTTTTTAAGTTTTCCTGTATCTTTATCAATTAATAAAGCAGAGCCAACCTTGATTACTATTCTTTTTGAACCTTTAATTAAATCTTGTTTTTTCATCTTCTTATTCTCTGAATTATGGAGACCATGATTTAACGGTTTCGTGTTTATTTTCTATGTTGTCCTCTTGGTTATTTGAGGACACTAAATCTTGAAGTTTTCTAATTAACGTTACAATATTATCTCCAGATACAGCGGATATCCCTAAGACATTGTTTATTTTTAATTTCTTTAATTCTTTTTTTGCAGTATCAATCTTCTCATTATCAGTAGCATCACATTTTGTAAGAACTATAATCTGCTTCTTTTTAGCTAGTTCAGTGTCATAAGCTTTAAGTTCATTTATAATTGTTACATAATCTTTTTTAATATTATTACTTGTAACGTCTATGAGATGCAGAAGCGCTTTACAACGTTCAACATGGCCTAAAAACCTATGGCCTAAACCAGATCCTTCATGAGCTCCTTCAATTAAGCCAGGGATGTCAGCAATAACAAATTCTTTATCATCTTGATTAACTACACCAAGGTTGGGATGTAATGTTGTAAAAGGATAATCAGCTATTTTTGGCTTTGCAGCGGTTATTCTAGATAATAAAGTACTTTTTCCTGCATTAGGTAGACCAACTAATCCGATGTCTGCTATAAGTTTTAACCTTAACCAAATCCATTTATCCTCTAGCTCACCGCCTGGTTGTGATTTTCTTGGCGCTTGATTTATAGAACTTTTAAAAAAAGCATTTCCTTTTCCACCTTCTCCACCCTTAGCAAGAATTACTTTTTGACCAATTCTAGTCATATCAGCTAAAATAAATGTATTAGTTTCGTCTAATACTTGTGTTCCTATAGGAAGGCGTAATATTAAATCTTTGCCACTAATTCCGCTTCTATCTCTACCTTTGCCTCCATCTCCCGGTCTAGCTTTGAAATGTTGTTGGTACCTAAAATCTATTAAAGTATTAAGACCGTCGGTACACTCAGCTATTACATCGCCGCCTCTTCCTCCATTCCCTCCGTCAGGGCCACCAAAAGGAACGTGAGCCTCTCTTCTAAAAGATATTGAGCCAGAGCCGCCATGCCCACTAGCTATATAGATTTTAGCTTGATCTAAAAACTTCATTATAAATAACTCTGTAATATAATATTAATTAAGAATAGAACTTAAAAACAAAAAAGGGAATAACCTTTAAGTTATTCCCTAAATAATTGTTTATTATAAACTTTATTCAGCAGCTTGTTGTAGGGGTTCTACAGACACAAACATTTTTTTACCTTTTAATTCTTTAAATCTAACATGCCCATCAACTAGAGCAAAAATCGTATGATCTTTTCCCATACCAACATTAGATCCTGGATGAAACTTGGTTCCTCTTTGACGTATTATAATATTACCTGGAACAACTAATTCACTTCCAAATTTTTTAACACCAAGACGTCTACCCGCAGAGTCTCTTCCATTTCGTGAACTACCACCTGCTTTTTTATGTGCCATTTAAGATTTCCTTTGCTTAGTCTTTAGGATTTATTTTTTTTCTTTTTT
>CAJJBL010000063.1 GCA_905182395.1 alpha proteobacterium SCGC AAA536-G10
TAGCGTCTAGCATTAGCTACCACCTGAGCTTCATATTTCCGGGATCTTAATCTTAACTACCTAATAGGTCAAGGCTAAAAATAAGAAATTCTATTATTAAAAATATTTATTTCATTTTTATTATATTTCTTTATTTTCCTTTTCAATAAGAGCAGTTTCCTCTTTAGAATTAAATTCTAAAATCTCCTGATCTCGTTTATTAGCAATATTTCTCAATCTATTTACCACCGAACCTGTACCGGCTGGAACTAAACGACCAACTATAACATTTTCTTTTAACCCTAATAGAGAATCAGACTTTCCTGAGACAGCTGCCTCAGTCAACACTCTAGTAGTTTCTTGAAATGATGCAGCAGATATAAAACTTTCTGTTTGAAGACTTGCTTTAGTTATACCTAATAACACTGGTGTTCCTTGAGCAGGCTCAAGTCCTTCTTTAACAGCTTTTTCATTTGCAAGCTTAAACTCTAACCTGTTAACGTGCTCTCCATTTAGAAATGAAGTTGAACCATGGCTGCTAACTTCTATTTTTTGTAACATTTGCCTTACAATAACCTCTATATGCTTGTCATTGATCGTAACACCCTGCAGCCTATAAACGTCCTGAACTTCTTTTACCAAGTAATCAGCTAAAGCTTCCACTCCTAGTATATTTAAAATATCATGAGGAACGGGGCTACCATCAATAATCATGTCACCTTTTCTAATGAAGTCACCTTCTTGTACCGCCAACAATTTACCTTTTGGAACCATGTATTCTACAGGATCAATTGTTTCATCCTGCGAAACTACTCTTATTCTTCTCTTAGCCTTATAATCTGCTCCAAATTCAACAACTCCATCACTTTCTGAAATTATAGCAAAATCCTTTGGTTTTCTTGCTTCAAAAAGCTCTGCTACCCTAGGCAGTCCTCCAGTAATATCTCTGGTCTTTGAACTTTCTCTTGGTATCCTTGCTAAAACCTTCCCAGCCTTTACAAGACTTCCATTCTCAACCTCTAAGATTGCATTCATTGACATAAAATACCTAGCCTCTAATCCGTTAGGTAAATTAATAACCTCACCATCTTTATCTCTTAGTGTAATTCGAGGCCTTAAGTTCGACCCGCCTGTTTGTTGCTTCCAATCAATAACTGTCTTTGTTGAAATTCCTGTTGCATACTCTGAAGAATCATCAATCACTTCTCTCATCGAAATTCCATCAATCAAATCAACATAATGAGCTATACCATCTTTTTCAGTTATAATAGGAATAGTGAATGGATCCCACTCAACTAACTTTTCACCACCTTTTACATCTTCTCCATCTTTTCTTAATAACTTAGATCCATATTGTAACCTATATCTAGCTTTTTCTCTTCCTTGTGTATCAAGAATTAAAAGCTCAGATGATCTGGACATTACAACTTCACTTCCGTCTTCAGCAGTAACCAATGATGTTTTGTCTAGCTTTATTTTACCATCAAAAGGAGCTTCAATACTTGATTGTTCAGTTCCTCTTTGAGCTGCTCCGCCAATGTGAAATGTTCTCATTGTAAGCTGTGTCCCTGGTTCTCCAATGGATTGAGCCGCAATAACTCCCACAGCCTCACCTATATTGACAGGAGTTCCTCTAGCAAGATCTCTACCATAGCAAAGAGCACATATTCCAGGCTGAGTATCACAAGTCAAAGCTGACCTTATCTTAACTTGATCAATTCCAGCCTTTTCAATTCTATCAACATCATCCTCATCAAGAATTGTGCCAGCTTTAATGATAACTGAGTTATCGTTTAAATTCAGAATATTAGTAGCAGCAGTTCTTCCAAGTATTCTATCTGCGAGTGCTTCAATAACATCACCCCCATCTATAACGGCACGAATTATAAAACCATTTTCTGTTCCACAGTCTTCTTCAGTAACTATGCAGTCTTGAGCAACATCTACAAGCCTTCTAGTTAAATAACCTGAGTTTGCAGTTTTTAAAGCTGTATCGGCTAAACCTTTTCTAGCACCATGTGTAGAGTTGAAATATTCCAGAACATTTAATCCATCCTTAAATGATGATATTATTGGAGTTTCTATTATTTCTCCTGATGGCTTTGCCATTAGGCCTCTCATTCCAGCAAGTTGCTTTATCTGAGCGGCAGATCCTCTAGCTCCTGAATGCGCCATCATCCAAACCGAATTCACAGGCTCACCCACAGTTATTGTTGAAATATTTTTCATCATTTCAGCTGCCACATCATCAGAACATCTAGACCAAACATCGACTACTTTATTATATTTTTCTCCTTGAGTAATTAATCCATCAAGATACTGTTGCTCAAAATCTTTTACTTTCTTTTGTGCATCAAGAACTAATCCTGCCTTAGCTTTAGGAGTTTCTAAATCCGATATACCAAATGAAATACCTGACATACAAGCATGTTTAAAGCCCATCCCCATCATTCTATCACAAAAAATAACTGTTTCTTTTTGCCCACAATGACGATAAACATAATCTATGACATTTGTGACTTCTTTTTTAGTCATCAATTTATTTACGGTACTGAATGGAACAGCAGAATGATTAGGTAACAAGGTTGATAACTTAGCTCGTCCTGGGCTAGTTTCAACTATTTCAACTATCTTATTTCCATCAACATCAAATGTATCTACCCTAATCTTAACCTTAGCTTGAAGATTCACCTGACCAGCATCTAATGCCATTAAAGCTTCTGTTGGAGATGAAAATATCATTCCCTCCCCTTTTACAGATTCACTGATCATCGATAAATAGTATAAACCTAATATTATATCTTGAGACGGTACTATAATTGGCTTCCCGCTTGATGGCGACAAAATATTATTTGTTGACATCATTAGCACTCTTGCTTCCAACTGCGCTTCTAAAGATAAAGGAACATGAACAGCCATTTGGTCACCGTCAAAGTCTGCATTAAATGCAGTACAAACAAGTGGGTGTAGATTAATTGCCTTGCCTTCAATAAGAATAGGCTCAAATGCTTGTATTCCTAATCTATGTAATGTTGGTGCTCTATTTAACATTACAGGATGCTCTCTTATTACTTCTTCAAGAATATCCCAAACTTCAGGCCTTTCCTTTTCTACCATCCTTTTAGCAGCCTTAACTGTGCTAGCAAGACCATATAATTCTAAACGAGAATATATAAATGGCTTAAATAATTCGAGAGCCATTTTTTTAGGAAGCCCACATTGATGTAACTTTAATTCAGGACCAACAACGATCACAGATCTCCCTGAATAATCAACCCTTTTACCTAATAAATTTTGTCTAAACCTTCCCTGCTTTCCTTTAAGCATATCTGATAGAGATTTAAGAGGTCTTTTATTAACCCCTGTTATAATTCTCCCTCTTCGGCCATTATCAAACAAAGCATCCACTGATTCTTGTAACATTCTTTTTTCATTACGAATAATTATATCTGGGGCTCTTAATTCAATTAATCTCTTTAGTCGATTATTTCTATTAATAACTCTTCTATAAAGATCATTTAAATCAGACGTGGCAAACCTACCTCCATCAAGAGGGACTAAAGGCCTTAATTCTGGAGGAATAACAGGTACTACTTCTAGTATCATCCATTCTGGCTTTGAACCTGATTCAATAAAAGATTCTACTAATTTCAATCTTTTTACTAGCTTTTTTCTTTTAATCTCTGAACCAGTTTTAATTAAGTCTTCACGAATTTTAACAATTTCTTCTTCTAAATTCATTTCAGATAAAATCTTTTTTATAGCTTCCGCACCAATAGCAATTTCAAAACCTTCATCACCGAATTCATCTAGAGCATTATCATAATCTTCTTCACTTAATAATTGACCTTTATTAAGAGAGGTTAACCCTGGCTCTGTAACTAAGAAATATTCAAAATAAAGAACTCTCTCAAGATCTTTAAGCGTCATGTCTGCCAAAAGCCCTATTCGTGATGGAAGAGATTTTAAAAACCAAATATGAGCTACAGGTGCTGCAAGCTCAATATGCCCCATTCTTTCTCTTCTTACTTTTGAAAGAGTTACTTCTACCCCACATTTTTCACAAATGATGCCTCTATATTTCATTCGTTTATATTTACCACAAAGGCATTCGTAATCTCTAACTGGACCAAAAATTTTTGCACAAAAGAGACCATCACGCTCTGGTTTAAAAGTTCTATAATTAATCGTTTCTGGTTTTCTAATTTCACCAAAAGACCAACTTCTAATTGCATCAGGAGATGCAATAGAGATACTTATTTGATCAAAACCTTGAGTTACACCAGTTTGCCCAAATGGATTCATCAGTTCATTCATTTTAGTGTCCAATCTTTAATTAATATTTTAATTTTTTATTTCTGTAATATGTCCATATTAACATTTAAACCAAGAGACTTTAATTCTTTAATCAAAACGTTAAAAGATTCTGGAATTCCTGCCTCAAAGTCATCATCACCTTTTATAATTGACTCATAAACCTTTGTTCTACCAGAAACATCATCGGACTTAACGGTCAACATTTCCTGAAGTGTGTAGGCTGCTCCATAAGCTTCAAGAGCCCAAACCTCCATCTCTCCAAATCTTTGTCCTCCAAATTGAGCTTTACCACCTAATGGTTGTTGAGTTACCAAGGAATAAGGCCCAATAGATCGAGCGTGTATTTTATCGTCAACTAAATGATGGAGTTTAAGCATGTAAATATACCCTACAGTCACTTTCCTATCAAAACCCTCACCTGTTCTTCCATCAGTCAACCAGACTTGACCAGTTTCATCTAAATCCGCTAATCGTAGCATGTCTCTTACATTTTGCTCATTTGCTCCATCAAATACTGGAGTAGCCATAGGGACCCCTCTTTTAAGGTTTCTGGCTTGCTGCACTATTTCATCATCTGTTAATTTAGATAAAGCAGACTTGTATTGTTTTTCACCATAAATATCAGCCAAAAATTTTCTTATATTGTCTTTATTATCATCTTTTAGATTATAAACCATTTTTCCAATTTTATTACCTAATCCAGCGGCCGCCCAACCTAGATGAGTTTCAAGTATTTGTCCTACATTCATTCGTGAAGGAACACCCAAAGGATTTAAAACAACATCTACAGGAGTACCATCATCAAGATAAGGCATATCTTCAACAGGTACAATTCTAGATATAACTCCTTTGTTTCCGTGCCTTCCAGCCATCTTATCTCCAGATTGAAGCTTTCTTTTCACAGCCACAAAAACCTTTACCATTTTCATTACACCTGGCAAAAGCTCATCACCACGTTGTAATTTATCAACTTTATCATTAAATCGATTTTCTAATGCTTTAATAACGCCATCAAAATGATTAGATAAATCTTCTATTTGCTTTTGATTTTTATCATTATCTATTGTTAACGACCTAAGATCAATTCGAGATAATTGATTGAGATCTTGTTCTTCAATTTTACTACCTACTTTTAAAGTGTTTTTAGGTGCTGTAACTATAATTTGATTAAGCAAAAACTCATTTAAACGTCCATAATAACCTCTCTCAAGAATTTGCTTCTCATCATCTCTGTCTTTAGCAAATCTCTCAATTTCAGCTCGCTCAATAGCTCTAGCTCTTTCATCTTTATCAACACCTCTTCTAGAAAAAACTCTAACATCAACAACTGTACCCGAAACTCCTGGTGGCACTTTTAGAGAAGTATCACGAACGTCAGAGGCCTTTTCACCAAAGATAGCTCTAAGCAATTTTTCTTCCGGTGTCATTGGACTTTCACCTTTAGGAGTAACTTTACCTACCATAATATCGCCAGGCTGCACTTCAGCTCCGATATATACCATTCCAGCTTCATCTAAGTTTCTCATAGCTTCTTCACCTATATTAGGTATGTCACGAGTAATTTCCTCCTGACCTAGCTTAGTGTCTCTTGCCATAATATCAAATTCTTCTATATGAATAGAAGAAAATACATCATCTTTAACTATTCTTTCTGATATCAGAATTGAATCTTCAAAATTATAACCATTCCAAGGCATGAATGCTACTAGTACATTTCTTCCAAGGGCTAATTCCCCATCTTCAGTAGATGGTCCATCAGCAATTATATCGCCTTCATTAACCGTATCTCCAACCTGAACTAAAGGCCTTTGATTTATACAAGTATTTTGATTACTTCTTTGAAACTTCAACAATGAATATATATCTACTGGACTAATATCTATTTCATCATTTGAGTTTGCTCTTACAACTATTCTAGTCGCATCAACCTGATCAACCACTCCAGTTCTTTTGGCAATTATAGTAACACCTGAATCTTGAGCAACAGTAGCTTCAATTCCTGTTCCAACGAGAGGGCTTTCTGACCTTACCAAAGGAACAGCTTGCCTCATCATATTAGATCCCATTAGAGCCCTATTAGCATCATCATTTTCTAAAAAAGGTATAAGAGCAGTTGCAACTGAAACCAATTGTTTAGGAGACACATCCATAAGATCAATATCTTCTGGCTTTGCTAAACCAATTTCACCAGCCTTACGTACTGGAAGTAATTCTCCAGTAAAATTATCTGATTTGTCTAATTCTGCATTTGCTTGAGCAATAGTAAATTTACCTTCCTCAATAGCAGAAACATAAGCTACCTCAGTTGTTACTTTTCCATTCTCTACTTTTCTATAAGGAGTTTCAATAAACCCATATCTATTTATTTGGGCAAAAGTTGCTAATGAATTAATTAGTCCAATATTAGGCCCTTCAGGAGTTTCAATCGGACAAATTCTACCATAATGGGTTGGATGAACGTCTCTAACTTCAAATCCAGCTCTTTCTCTAGTAAGTCCACCAGGCCCTAAAGCAGAAACCCTTCTTTTATGAGTTATTTCTGAAAGAGGGTTAGTTTGATCCATAAATTGAGATAGCTGACTAGAACCAAAAAACTCACGAATAGAAGCAGCAGCAGGTTTTGCATTTATTAAATCTTGAGGCATTAAGTTTTCAATCTCATTAGCAGAGCTCATTCTTTCTTTTATTGCCCTTTCCATTCGAGAGAGACCAACACGATATTGATTTTCTAGTAACTCACCAACTGACCTAACCCTTCTGTTCCCCAAGTGATCAATATCATCGATTTCACCATGACCATCTTTTAAAGATACTAATTCTTTAAGTATTGCAAGAATATCAATTTTCCTTAATACCCTCATACTATCATCAACTTCCAGATCTAAACGAGCACACATTTTAACTCTTCCAACAGCCGAAAGATCGTACCTTTCTCTGTCAAAAAACAAGCCTTTAAATAAAGCTTCAGCGGTTTCGTGAGCAGGAGGCTCGCCTGGACGCATAACTCTATAAATATCTACCAAGGCTTCTTCTCTCGTTGCGTTTTTATCAGCAGCTAGAGTATTTCTTATCCACGGTCCAATTGATGAGTTATCAATAGATAATACTGTCAATGAATCCAAATCTTTTAATTTAACTAAATTTATAATTTCTTCAGTTATTTCATCCCCTGCTTCAGCATAAATTTCACCTGTTTCTTCATTGATTATATCACCAGACAGAAATTTACCAAACAACTCTTCTTCTTGAACAATAATTTTCTTTAAACCATCTTCAATAAAATTTTTAAGGTTACGGGGTGTGATTTTGTCACCAGACTTAGCAATAATATTATTGTTTGAAGCATCTACTAAATCAAAGTTTAATCTTTGGCTTTTATAATTTTCAGCAGAAAAATTCGTTGTCCATACACTTGAATTATATTTATAAATTTGACTGTCATAAAAAAAGTTTAAAATCTCATCTCTTCCCATTCCAACTAATTTACTTCTATCGGGCTCTTCTTTCTTTTCAATACATTTTTGAAGATATTCCTCAGAAGAGTCATCCAATAAAGCCATTAACAAAGTTGTACAAGGCAATTTACGCCTTCTATCAATTCTAACATTTAAAATATCTTTTGGATCAAATTCAAAATCTAACCAAGACCCTCTATAAGGAATTACTCTTGCAGCAAATAAAAATTTACCAGAAGCATGACTTTTACCTTTATCATGATCAAAAAATACACCAGGCGATCTATGCATTTGAGATACGATAACTCTTTCAGTACCATTAACAACGAACGTTCCATTTGGCGTCATTAACGGCATGTCCCCCATATAAACATCTTGTTCTTTCATATCTCTAATAGACCTGGTTCCAGTATCTGGATCTATATCCCATACAATTAACCTTAAAGTTACCTTCAAAGGAGAAGCATAAGTTAAACCTCGCTGATGACATTCTTCAACATCATACTTAGGTTTATCTAGAGTATAAGAAATAAATTCTAGCATTGATCTCCCAGCAAAGTCTTTTATTGGGAAAACCGAACTAAAAACAGCCTCTAAACCAGTATCTATTCTTTCATCTGCCGGAACGAACATTTGCAAAAACTGTTCATAAGAATGTCTTTGAACCTCAATCAAGTTTGGCATTTCGGCAACTTCAGTTATTGTTCCAAATGTTCGCCTAACTCTTCTTCTATTTAGCAATGTACCTGATTGAACTGACATTTATTATCCTTTTTGATTATCAAAAAATATATACAATTTAAAATAAAGACTTTAAAAAAAACAAATTGAACAAGCTTAAATTGTAAAAGCTTGCTCAATTTTTTATACTATAGAGAACTTATTATTTAATCTCAACTGTAGCACCAGCTTCTTCTAATTTTACCTTAATTTCATTAGCTTCAGCTTGAGAAACACCTTCTTTAACCAGTGAAGGAGCCGCTTCAACTAAATCTTTAGCTTCTTTTAGACCTAAACCAGTAACAGCACGGACCTCTTTAATAACATTAATTTTTTTCTCCCCAAATGCTGTCAACATAACATTAAATTCAGTTTGAGCTTCAGCAGCCGGCGCAGAATCTCCGCCACCAGCGGCAGCAACCGCAACTGGAGCAGAGGCTGAAACGCCCCATTTGTCTTCAAGTAACTTTGCTAAATCAGCCGCCTCTAATACAGTTAATGAACTCAATTCTTCTGCAATTTTTTCTAAATCTGCCATTTTAAACTCCTAAATATTAAATTAATTATTGTTGTTTCGATTTCTGTGAAATTGTTCTTAAAACCTGAGAAGCAGGCTCCACTATTACTCTTAAAACTTTTGTAGCTGGTGCTTTTAGAAGGCCCACTAACTTGCCTCTCAATTCGTTTAGACTTGGAAGCTTTGCTAACGCCTCCACATCCATACTTGTAAGAAGTTTATCCTCTAAACCGCCGCCAACGATTGTAAGTTTTTCATTAACTTTTGCAAAATTGACCAATACCTTTGCTGCCATTACAGGATCTTCCGAGGAACCAATTGCTGTTGGTCCTGAAAACATCGATTCCATATGCTGATACTTAGTGTCTTTTAATGCTATACGCGCAATTCTATTTTTTGTAACTTTGAAGTTACAATTAGCTTCACGCATTTTTAGACGGAGATCAGTGCTCTCCGCTACAGTAAGACCAACACAATGAACGATTACGACTGACGCCGAACCATTAAATGTATTATGCAATGCATTGACCAAATCGGTTTTTTGATTTCTATTCAACGAAAAGCCTCCACGTTGTTGAAATGACATTATCTTTAAATGACATTTCAATAAGTTGCATTTAAGGCAATTTTACTTGCCCACGGCCCGCCCTTTTCAGATCAAGTAGAACTAACTACTATCATTGTCTATGAAGGAAATTAAGAATTTAACAAAATTCACCTTCAGTCTTGGACAGGTTCAACCTTAAAATTTAAGGCTGAAATAGTATGTCTAATCAAGTGACATACATTCATCAAATACATAATTATATATTTAATAATTACATATTTATAATTAAACCAGCTCCCATAGTAGAGCTTAGAGACACCTTTTTTATAAATGTACCTTTAGCTCCAGAAGGTCTAGCTTTTTGAACAGTTTCTATAAAACATTTAACGTTTTCTGAAATTTTATCAGAACCAAAACTAACTTTACCAATACCAGCATGAACTATACCTGTTTTCTCTGCACGATACTGAACTTGACCAGATTTAGCAGCTTCAACTGCAACCTTTACATCTGCAGTGACTGTTCCTAATTTAGGATTAGGCATCAAACCTTTTGGACCAAGTATTTTTCCAATTCTACCAACAACTCCCATTAAATCAGGTGTAGCTATAATTCTATCATAATTCAGATTACCCTTTTGCATATCCTCAGCTAGATCTTCAGCACCCACAATATCTGCACCCGCTAACTTTGCTTCCTCTGCTTTCTGATCTCTAGCAAACACTGCTACCCTCATTTTTTTTCCTGTACCATGCGGCAAAGAAACAACACCTCTAACCATTTGGTCTGCATGCCTAGGATCAACTCCTAAATTCATAGAAATTTCAATTGTTTCGTCAATTTTATCTCTTTTATTCTCTACAAAAAACTTAACAGCTTCATCTATATTAAATGATTTGTTATTTATTTTTTTATAAGCATCTATTAAAAATTTACCTTTTTTCATTTTTTTACTCCACAACCTCAAGTCCCATTGATCTAGCAGACCCTTTTACCATTTCCATAGCACCTTCTATGTTAGCTGCATTTAGATCTTTCATTTTATTTTCTGCTATTTCTCTTATCTGACTTATATTTACAGATCCACCGACAACCCTTCCAGGCTCCTTAGAACCTTTTTCTATACCACAGGCTTTTTTAAGAAAAAAAGACACAGGAGGCGTTTTCGTAACAAAACTAAAGCTTTTGTCAGCAAAAACTGTTATCACAACTGGAATAGGCATATTTTTTTCAAGAGAATCAGTGGCTGCATTAAATGCCTTACAGAATTCCATGATATTAACACCCCTCTGACCGAGCGCTGGACCAACTGGTGGAGAAGGATTAGCTGCCCCTGCTGGGATATTCAATTTTATATAACCGCTTATTTTTTTTGCCATTTAAACCTCCGTAATGAAGTGACACTCCATTACTAAAAAATGTTAACTATACTTTCTCAACTTGACTATATTCGAGATCTACAGGAGTAGACCTTCCAAATATTGAAACAGCCACCTTTAACCTTGACTTATCTTCATCAATTTCTTCTACCAAACCATTGAAACTTTGAAAAGGACCATCGGAAACTCTGACTTCTTCGCCTATTTCATAGATAATACTTGATCTAGGCCTTTCAATACCTTCACTTATTTGGTCAATTAACCTTTTTGCTTCTGCTTCACTTATTGGAATCGGCCTACCTTTTCCACCAAGAAACCCTGTAACTTTTGGTTGGGCTTGAATCAAGTGCCAAGACAGATCTGTCATTTCCATTTTAATCAAAATATACCCAGGAAAAAATTTCTTTTCTGACTGAACTTTAGCACCACGCCTTATTTCGACCACCTCTTCAGTTGGCATTAAGACTTCTTCAATTAAATCTTCCATATTTTTTGATTGTACCTGCTCTTCAATAGCCTGACATACTCTTTTTTCAGAACCTGAAAACACATGAACAACATACCATCTTTTGGCCATTATATACGTCCAACTTTATAAAAAATAAATACAACCAAAAAAATAATCATCCACCAAAACCTAGTAAAATTTGAACAACATTTGAAAGCAACAAATCTACTAAAAAGAAAAACACTGAAGCTATCAAAGCCATTACAAAAACTGTAAGGGAAGCAAACATAGTCTCACGTTTAGTTGCCCAAGTTATTCTATTGATTTCTTGCCTTACCTGC
>CAJJBL010000064.1 GCA_905182395.1 alpha proteobacterium SCGC AAA536-G10
TTCTAAAATATATTTTTTTCCATTAAATGTTTTTTCTTCTTTGCCATCTGCCAGAGGCGTTCCAACTGCTGTTGCTGTATAAAAAGCTGGAACTCCTGCTCCAGAAGCTCTAATTCTTTCTGCTAAAGTGCCCTGTGGCACAACCTCTAGTTCAATCTGACCTTTATTGTATAATTCTTGAAAGGTTATACCGGTTATAGAACGAGCAAATGAACAAATAACTTTTTTAACCTGACCCTGACCTATTAATGCGCCAAGACCTATTCTTCCATTTCCTGAATTATTAGCTATAATTGTTAAATTTTTTGCACCATTATCAATTAGACCATGTAACAGTTCAATTGGACTTCCTGCTTCTCCAAAACCACCAACCATAATTGTTGCACCATCGAAAACATCAGATAATATGTCTATCATATTGGTTTTAATTTTATTAATTTGCATTTTTATCCTTCATACTATTTATTTAAAATAATATACTATTGATTTATATCAATTAAACTTATAATATACATAACATGTTAACAAATAGCAAGTAAATGGTAATTAATTATGAATTTTGAATACTCTGAAAAAGAAAAATTATTTCGTATTGAAATTAAAGATTGGCTTGAAAATACATTACCTAAATCTATATCTGATAAAGTAAGAAAGCATCAAAGATTAAGCAAACAAGATTATCAGACTTTTATGACGATTTTAAATGATAAAGGTTGGTTAGCAACACATTGGCCAACTGAGTATGGTGGAACTGGATGGAATGCAATTGAAAAACATATTTTTGAAGAAGAAATAATAATAGCCTCCGCTCCAAGAATTGTTCCTTTTGGAACAATAATGCTCGGTCCAGTTCTTATAGAGTTTGGATCAGAAGAACAAAAAAAATATTATCTACCAAGAATTTTAAATGGAGAGGATTGGTGGGCCCAAGGTTATTCTGAACCTGGTGCAGGATCTGATCTTGCTAGCTTAAAAACTAGAGCTGTAAATATGGGTGATCATTATATTGTTAACGGTCAAAAAACTTGGACTACACTTGGACAACACGCTAATAAAATATTTTGTTTAGTTAAAACAGATATAAATTCAAAACCTCAATCTGGCATTTCATTTCTTCTAATAGATATGGATACTCCAGGTATAGAAGTAAAACCTATCATAACACTTGATGGAGAGCATGAGGTAAATGAAGTTTGGTTTACTGACGTAAAGGTGCCTATAAAAAATCTAGTCGGAAAAGAAAATGAAGGTTGGACTTATGCTAAATATTTATTAACATTTGAACGAACTGGTATTGCTGGGGTACCTTATTCAAAAACAGCATTAAATCATCTTAAGGTTATATCTCAAAAAACTTTTAAAAATGGCAAACCTTTAATTGAAGATCCTGTTTTTTCTTCTGAAATTGCAGAACTTGAAATTGATCTATTAGCAATGGAGATATTTAATTTAAGAACTGTTAGTGCCGCGTCAAAAGGTAAAGCTCCTGGAATGGAAAGTTCGCTTTTAAAAATCAAAGGAACATTAGTTAGACAAAGAACTACAGAATTACTAAGAAAAGCAATTGGTCCGCAAGCTTTACCTTATTTGCCAGAACAGTTTGATGAAGGTTGGAATGATACCTCTATAGGTCCAGATTATGCAGGAACAATAGCCAAACAATATTTTAACATGCGTAAAATTTCTATATATGGAGGATCTAATGAAATCCAAAAAAATATAGTAGCGAAAGCATCATTTGGTTTATAGGAAAATTTAATGGACTTTTCACTCTCGGAAGAAAGAAAAATGCTTCAAGAAACTATAGCTAGATTTTTTGAAAGTCATTATGATAAAATAGATAAGCATCATTTTAATGCTAATTTACCTGACGGTTTTGATAATAAAATCTGGCAAGAAAGTGCTGACTTAGGAATAATAAGCGCTTTAATATCTCCTGATTTTGGAGGATTAGGTGGAACAGGCGAAGATATTTCTTTAGTCTTTGAATTAATTGGAAAGTCACTATGTGTAGAACCATTTCTATCTACAGGAGTTCTTTCAAGCACTGCTTTAAGTTCAATAAAAAAGCCTAAAACCAAAATTTTATCAGAAATCATTGACGGAAGTTTTCTTGTTTCATTCGCACATTCAGAAATGAATAGTAGATACGAAGAGTGTCATGTGGAAACTAAAGCCGTATCTTCCCCTAAAGGATGGATTATTGATGGGAACAAATCATTTGTACTTAACGGAGACACTTCTAAAAAAGTTATTGTTTCCGCAAGAATTAGTGGTGAAATCAATGATAAAAATGGCATTGGAATATTCTTAATTGATAAAGATAATATAAAAACAAGATCATATAATACTATTGATGGATACAGAGCAGCAGAATTAGAGTTTAAGAACTCCTCTGGTGAATTAATAGCAAAAGATGAAGAAGCACTAAAATGTATAATTAAAACTAATGCTGCTGGTGCACTTGCTTTATCTGCTGAAGCTTTAGGGATTATGCAAATATGCTTTGATACAACATTAGAGTATTTAAAAACAAGAAAGCAGTTTGGAAAATCTGTTGGATCATTTCAAGCAATACAACATAGATTAGTTGATATGATGCTTGAAATAGAGCAAGTTAAATCTTCTGTTATGTTAGCTTCTGCAACGTTTGAAGCAGATGAGAAAACTAGAGAAAAACATGTTTCAGCAGCTAAAAACTTAGTTGGAAGAGCAGGAAAAATAATTGCAGAAGAAACTATACAAATGCATGGAGGTATAGCCATGACATGGGAGTACTCTATAGCTCATTATGCAAAAAGACTAATAATGATAGATCATCTAATGGGGGACGCCGATCATCATAGAGATCGTTTTAGAATGTTATCATCTATCTAATTTTGAATTATTAAATCATTAGCTTTTTCTTTAAATTGTTTAGGAACAACAATAGATTTCCTTTTAACTAAATCAAATAAAACTGCAACCACTTCTATATCTAAAATAATTTCACCTGAGGCTTCATCAATCATATGATGAATAAATTTAAGAGATTTATTTCCAACTTTTGTAAAGTTTGATCGAAGACTAACCGCCATACCTAACTTAGCAGGATTATAATATCTTACCGAATAATCTAATGCTGCTGATCCAATATTAAATTTTGTACGCCAATTATAATCTGCTCCACAAAGAGTAAATAAATGAGTTGCAGCATCTGAAACACAGTTTATTTTAAATTTACTTGTGCCCATTTTATCAGAGCCTATATCCCATGTGTTAACAGCATTTTTTAAAGTTATAACAGCATTTTTAGCAATTGTTTTTGAAGGTTTTTCATCGGTTAAATTTCTTAAATTTTCAAAGTTAAAGTCATTAAGATATGTATTTTTGTTTGATGAAAAAATATTTTTGATAACTTCTTTTAAACTAATCTTGCTATCAAATATTATTGTCACCTCTAAATATGCTGAAACACTTTTATTATCTATACTAAAAATTTTAGTTAATAAAATCAATTCATTATCAATCATAGATTTTAAAGAAAAAACAATTTCCAAAGCACAATCTAAATTGACCTCTTTACTAAAAATACATCTTTCATTCTTAATTGTATAAGTTATTTCATTATTTATAATTGAACTTATTTCGTTAAATAGATTTTTAATAGCATGAGAATGTTTTTCAAAGTAAAATTGAACATTCATATGTGACATTTGATCACATTCATTTTTTTTAACAATACCTTTATAAGCTGAATAAATATTATTTTTTACATTAGAAAATCTATTTTCAATTGTTTTATTGATTTTATAAGAGACAATATATTTAATACTCTTAACTAAGATAGCTTGTTTGTTTAAAAGGTTTTTATCTTTAAAAAGATTATGAGTTATTTCAATTCTATTATCATCATTTATATAAAAATCTGAAACAACACATAAAGAATTGTAAGCATTAAAAGTTAAATTATAATCTTCAATGCTTATTTCTTCTTTCTCAACATAAAAAAAATCTAACTTTAACAAAGCCATAGAAAAAACCATTGCTTCTTCAAAAATTCTTTGAATAACAGATTTTTTTATAAGATTATCATTAGTAATATCATATTGATTTATTACATTACGAAATGTTTCAATATTTTTAAAGGTGCTCATTAAAATATAAATAATTAAAAATTAGGAAAAATCCTAATTTTTATCCCTCAATTCTAATTTTGCAATAGTCATTCTATGTACTTCATCAGGGCCATCTGCAAGCCTTAATGTCCTTGCATGACCATAAGCATATGATAATGGAAAATCTGAAGTGACACCTCCACCACCATGGATTTGAATAGCTCTATCAATTACTCTAGTTGCCATATTTGGAGCAATTACCTTAATCATAGCAATTTCCTTGCGAGCAAATTTATTTCCAACCGTATCCATCATATATGCAGCTTTAAGAACTAATAGTCTTGTCTGTTCTATTTCAGCTCTACTATCTGCAATGGCTTCCATTACAACACCTTGTTCGGAAATTGGTTTACCAAAAGCAACTCTAGACTTTGCCCTATTTATCATTAATTCAAGAGCTCTTTCTGCTTGCCCAATCATTCGCATACAATGATGAATTCTTCCAGGCCCTAATCTGCCTTGAGCAATTTCAAATCCTCTACCTTCACCTAACAACATATTTGAAGCTGGTACCCTAACATTAGAAAAATCAACTTCTGCATGTCCATGCGGAGCATGATCATATCCAAAAACAGGCAAATGTCTTAAAACTTTAACTCCAGCTGTATCCATAGGAACTAGTATCATAGATTGTTGCTTATATTTATCAGCATGTGGGTCAGTTTTACCCATAAAAATCATAATTTTACATCTAGGGTCCATAGCTCCTGATGTCCACCATTTCCTGGCATTAATTATATAATCATCCCCATCTTTTTCAATACGTCCTTGTATATTAGAAGCATCTGACGAAGCAACATCAGGCTCCGTCATCGCAAAAGATGAACGAATTTCACCATTAAGCAATGGCTCCAACCATTTTCTTTTTTGATCTTCTGTACCGTATCTAACTAAGACTTCCATATTGCCGGTATCAGGAGCTGAACAATTAAATACTTCTGGTCCAATAGGAGATCTTCCCATTATTTCACATAAAGGAGCATATTCAACATTTGTTAAACTTGCACCTAAGTCACTATCAGGTAGGAATAAATTCCACAAACCTTCCGTTTTAGCTTTAGCTTTTAATTCTTCCATTATCGCCGGGATACACCAACGACCACCTTCTTCAACTTGTTTTTTATAAACATCTTCGTTTTTATAAACATTTTCATTCATAAAATCAGTTAGTTTTTCTTGAAGTTTTTTTACTTTATCTGAATAGTCAAAATTCATTCTTTTCCCCTAGTTACTTTATTATTAAAATTCATAAACCTTATTAGCTCTATTAATTAAAGCGTTAATTCTAATGCCGAAATTAGCAAAACGTTGATCTTTAGTTTGACCTCTTAAAAACCTAATAAAAATTTGCTGTAAAATTACAGCTAATTTAAATGCTCCAAAAGCATAATACCAATCAATATTAGTAATATTAAAACCTGATTTCTTACTATAATAATCAATCATTTCATTTCTAGAAGGATACATAATATTCTTTGTTGGCATCGAAGTGATTGCTTTACAATCGTCATCATCATTTTCTTCAATCCAATAATTCAACATGTGCCCTATATCCATTAAAGGGTCCCCTCTAGTACACATGTCCCAATCAAAAACAGCAATAGGTTTAAGAGGATCATTATCATCCCACATAACATTATCTAACTTAAAATCATTATGTAGAATAGTTGTAGCTTGGGAGTTAGGTAGATTAAGCCTTAAATGGTTAATTAAATTATCAAATTTATTTTCGGTAACTTTATTATCAGATGATTGTCTCCATCTTTCAGCCCATCCGTTTAATTGCCTCAAAACAAAACCTTCTGGTTTTCCTAAATTTCCTAAACCAACATCTTCTGGATTAATTTTATGTAAGTCTGAAATTATATCTATCATTTTAAAACCAAGACTTCTCATGTAATCTCTAGAATTATTCAAGTCTGATCTTAAGTCTTTTCTTACAACAAAGCCTTTTCTTCTTTCAATTATATGGAATTTGGCACCAATTATATCTTCATTATCACAAAACAAAATACTTTTAGGCGCTAAGGGAAATAGTGTGTTTAATGAAGATTGTACTCTATGTTCTCTAAACATATCATGAGAAGATGGTGCAATTGGACCTAAAGGCGGCCTTCTTAAAACAAATTCACTTTCACCAAACTTAATTAAATAAGTCAAATTTGCGTGACCACCAGAAAATTGTAGAACCTCTATATTATTCTCATTTATATCTAAATGTGATAACAAATATTTTTTTAAGGAAGAGTGATCTAAATCTTCACCTTTTCTAATTTTTATTAACTCTTGATTTTCTAAATTCATAAAAATACTCAAAATTATTTACTTCAAAAAACAATAAATATAAATAGATAATTTTACAATTTATAAAATATATTTATTATGTTAATTAAATTTTAGTTTGTACTTTAAAAGGAAAAAGATGAAAAATTTATTTGATGTTAGCAATAAAATTGCATTAGTAACTGGTGGCTCAAGAGGCATTGGAGCTATGATAGCTGAGGGTTTTGTAAAAAATAAAGTAAAAACATATATCACTTCTAGGAAAGCTGACCAATGTAATAAAAAAGCTGATGAATTATCTGAATTTGGCCAATGTATATCTTTACCTGCTGATTTAACTGAGATGAAACAAATGGATAATTTAGTTTCTATAATTAAAGAAAGAGAAAAAAATCTTAATATTTTAGTTAATAATGCTGGAGCAGCTTGGGGAGCTCCATTTGATGAATTTCCAGAAAATGGTTGGGACAAGGTAATGGATACTAATGTAAAATCTATTTTCTTTTTAAGCCAAAAGTTTGTTAATATTTTGGAAAATTCAGCAACAAATGAAGATCCATCAAGGATTATAAATATTGGATCAATAGATGGTATAGGAATTCCAAGGGCTGACACATATTCTTATCCAGCGTCCAAAGCAGCTGTGCATCATCTAACAAGAGTGTTAGCAAACAGGCTGGCAAATAGAAATATCAATGTTAATGCTATAGCTCCTGGACCTTTTCAAAGCAACATGATGGCAAGCACTTTAAAAGAATATGGTGATCAGATTAAATCTTCTGTTCCAAGAGGTAGAATTGGTTCTCCTGAAGACATTGCTGGCACATCAATCTTTTTATCTTCAAGAGCGAGTGCATACATTACAGGAACTATAATACCTGTAGATGGAGGTTCATTAGTTGCTAGGAGAAATATGGATTAGATTATAATTTAATTTTATAATCAGAAAATTGCTCTCTTAGTTTAGTTTTCAAAATTTTTCCAGTTGCTCCTAAGGGAATGGAATCTGTAAATATAATATCATCAGGTATCATCCACTTTGCTACCTTACCTTCATAAAGATCTAAAATATCTACTTTTGAAGGAGAAACTCCGGGCATAGCCTCAATAATAAGTAAAGGTCTCTCTTCCCATTTTTCATGATAAATAGAAATAACACCTGCATTTGCAACATCAGGGTGACCAACTGCAATGTTTTCCAGATCTATTGAGCTAATCCACTCACCCCCAGATTTTATGATATCCTTTGTTCTATCTGTGATTGTCATAAATCCATTACTATCAATAGTAGCTACATCACCAGTTTCAAACCAACCATCGTCTAAGAATTTATTTTTTTCTGTATCATCTTTATAATACTCTTTTAAAACCCAATAACCTCTAGAAAGTAATTTTCCTTGAGTAACTCCATCATGTGGCAAGGAATTGCCTTCATCGTCAATAATTTTTATTTGATGACCAAAAATAGTTCTTCCTTGAGGCATTTTTTGATCATAATAAGATGTTTTGTTATTTTTATTAACTACTTTAAGAGCTGTATTAACTGTTCCTAGCGGGCTCATTTCAGTCATCCCCCAAGCATGAATTACATCTATTCCAAACTCTTCTCCAAAACCTTCAAATAACACACGAGGACAAGCAGATCCTCCAATAATTAATCTTTTAACGGTTTTTAACGTTTCACCTGATTGACGAAGATGATTTAATAAAGCTAGCCAAATAGTTGGAACACCAAGTGATACAGTCACTGCTTCATCATTCATTAAATTAGCTAAATTTTTACCATCTAACTTTGTTCCAGGAAACACTAATTTTGAACCACACATTGGAGCAGCATAAGGAGTTCCCCAAGCATTTACATGAAACATTGGAACAACAGGTAATACAGCATCTTGTGCTCCATATGGAACAACATCTTTTAAATTCATTCCATAAGCATGTAAAACTGTAGATCTGTGGCTATATAGAACACCCTTTGGATTACCTGTTGTACCTGATGTATAGCACAAAGATGAAGCAGTTCTTTCATCAAAAGAATGCCAGATAAATTCAGAACTTTCGTTTGAAATGAAATCTTCATAGCAAATTATTTTTATATTTTCAGAGATCTTAGTGGTAGGCATATTTTGCTTATTAGTCATTAAAACTATTGCCTTAACAGTTTTGAAATTTGGAGAAGCAGCTTCAATTAAAGGCAAAATATTCAAATCCAAAAATATAATTTTATCTTCTGCATGATTAACAATATAAGATATTTGATCAGGGTGTAATCGAGGGTTAATAGTATGACATATGAATTCGCTTGATGAAGTTGCATAGTAAATTTCTAAATGCCTATATCCATTCCAAGCCAAAGTCCCAACTTTGTCTCCCTTACTCAACCCAAAAGATTTCAAAGCATTAGCTAATTTTTTAGTTCTATTTCCCCAGTCTTTATAACTATATTTATGAATTCCACCTTCAACAGTATTAGATATTATTAATTGATCAGAATAAGAGTTTATAGCGTGCTCAAATATATTTGATATCAGCAATGGATGATCTTGCATTAAGCCTAACATGATTTCTAATAACTCCCCTCAGTTTAAAATAAAGATATAATATATAACTATAAATTTTAACACTTAAAATTTATTACGCATTTCTTGAATTATTTTTGCTTTAATAATTTTACCATTTTTATTTTTAGGCAGCTCTTTATTTAGGAAAGTCCAATAATCCGGTTGCTTATATTCAGCAATATTATTTGAACAAATCATTTTTAATTTATCTAAATTTTTTTCTCCTTGATTTGAGTATACTATAACATGTATTTTCTCACCAAGAATGGGATCTTCATATGGAACCGCAGCCGTTTCAATAATAAGGCCGCTTAAACTAAGTAAATTTTCTATTTCTGAAGAGTAAACTTTATAACCTCCTCTATTAATTACATCTTTTTTTCTATCTAATATATATATATAACCGCTAACATCTATATAACCAACATCTCCTGATTTCCAATAACCACCTATAAATTCTTCATTAGTTTTCAGATCATCTTTCCAATAACCAGGTATAACCATCGGACCTGATATCCATAACTCACCATGATTACCTGTTTGAACCTCATGACCTTGCTCGTCCATAACTAATATTTTTCCTGTCTCAACTACTTTTCCGACGCTAGCAATCATATTTTTTTTATAAACTAAAGGCATCAAAGTAGCAGGAGAAGAAGTTTCAGTTGATCCATAAGCATTAATTAACAATAAATTTGGCAGTATTTTTTTTAGTTTTTTAATAGTGCCTATTGGCATAGGAGCTCCACCAAAACATCCTATTCTCCAATTTGAAAGGTTGTATTCACTTATATTACCTCGATGAATACACAAGTTATACATAGCTGGAACCATAATTAAAAAAGATAGCTTTTCTTTTTCAGCCAGTGAAAGAAATTCTTTAACATTAAATGATTTCATTAAAATAAGATGACCGCCAGAAAATAAAGTTGTCATAATATGCGCTACTAATCCAGTAACATGACTAGCAGGAACAACTAAAATACAGTTATCTTTTTCATTAAGATTAAAATGCCTTGTATAATGGTAACAGGAGTGAATTATATTAAAATGGGTTATCATTGCACCTTTTGGTTTTCCAGTAGTGCCTGATGTGTATAAAATAAAAGCTACGTCTTCTTCCTCAACTATAGATTCAAAATTAGAAAACTCATTTTCTAAATCATAATATTTACTCTCATCAAAAAACTCTAAGTTTTCAACAGATTTAATTTTTTCTTTAGAAGGAATATTATCTATAAGCTTCTTATCAAAAAAAAATCCTTTTGCAGAACAATTATTTATAATTAGTTCATTTTCTATTACTGTCGACTTTGGATTAAGTGGAACAATAATAATGCCGTCCTTTATGCCTGCTAAAATACAAACTATCAGAGGCCAGCTATTTTCAAATAAAACACAAGCTCTATCGCCTTTATTAAAGCCTATTTTTTTTAAATATTTGGATTTTTTTAAAACATAATTATAAATTTCTATATAAGAAATCTTTTTTGGACCATCTGATAAAGCTATATTATTTGGATATTTTTTTGTATTATTTAAAAAAATTTTCCAAAAATTTTGGGGTCTTTTGTTAAAGGAAGGAGTTATTCTATTATTAAAATGTACCTCATTAGATATTCGCAACATATAACTAAAACAGCCTCCCCCGAGCCTAAATAATTAGTTCACATTTTCCCCACGTTCAATAACATATTCTTTATCAAAAATATCTTCAGTATGATTTAATTCTGACTGACTTAAAATAATCGATAAATTTTGTTTTTTTAAGTCTCTAATTACATCACCTAGTCTTTGACTTAACGCAGGTGCCACACCTTCAAAAGGCTCGTCAAGCAAAAGCAATTGTGTACCAGACATCAAAGCTCTTCCTAATGCGGCCATCTTTTGTTGACCTCCAGATAACAATAATGCTTTTCTATCAGACATTTCTTTTAATTCAGGCATAATTTTATATACTGAATCTAAACGTTCAATACCATTCAAATTCTTTAATGCCCATGAAGGTAATAAAATATTTTCTTCAACTGTTAATTCTGGAATTAATGCTCTATCCTCTGGCATATAGCCAATACCGCGTGAAGCTCTATAATAGTTAGGTTTACCTGAAAGATCTTCTTCAAGAAATTTTATATAACCTGTATTTAATTTATTTACACCCATTATAGATTTTAAAAGAGTAGTTTTTCCAGCACCATTTCTCCCAATTAATGCAACTATTTCTCCTTTTTTAATTTCAAGAGAGAAATTTTTTAAAGCTAAAATTGCAGCAATTTTTACACTTACATTATCTATAAATAACATTATTAATTTACTTTCAACTGAGTTTTTCCTGTGACATACTCTTTAACTTTTGAATCACCTAAAACTTCTTTACTATTTCCATCTGCTATCACAGAGCCTGAATAAAAAGCTATAATTCTATCTGAATAATTTTGAACTATATCCATATCATGCTCTACAAATATAACTGTCAAATTTTCCCCTGATAAAGCCTTAGCAATAGTATCCATCAAAGGATATTTCTCTTCTGAACCTACGCCACTAGTAGGTTCATCTAATAATAATATTTTTGGTTTTCTCACCAAAGCCATAGCTATATCTAAAAGCTTTCTTACCCCTCCTGGTAATTCACTAACTTGTCTATGTGCAAATTCATTTAAAGAAAATCTATTAAGAATTTCATCAATATATTCAGAGTTCTCTTTTGATCTAGCCGATTTAAAAAATGAATGGTTTTCCTGAGAAGTTCCTAGCGCAACAAGAAGATTTTCCCATGCAGTCATTGGTTCAAAAATTTGAGGAATTTGAAAAGATCTACTAATTCCTTTTTGAGTTATATTTCTTGGATTAAGTTGAGTTATATCCTCATTTTCGAAAATAATAGACCCTGTATCTGGTTTTAGATAACCCGTAACCATATTCATAAATGTAGTTTTTCCAGCTCCATTTGAACCTATCAATGAAACTTTTTCTCCACTTTGAATATTAATATTGATATCATTAGCTGCTATAACTGCGCCAAATGATTTATTAATACCTTCTGCTTTTAAAATATAATTGGTACTAGTCATTTAAAACTTTCAATATCTACTCGTTCTTTTTTTTATTTAGCTTATCCATAAATTTCTTAAAAAATGATCCAATTCCTGTTGGTATATAGATAATACTTAAAATAAGGAAAACTCCCAAAATTAATTGCCATGTATCAGGAAAATATCTTCCAGAAAAAGACCTAACCAATTCTAAAAGTAAAGCTGCTAAAAACACAGCTGGAACACTTAAATAACCTGCAAGAATTGATATAAAAACAAATTCTCCTGAAGTTGTCCAATATGAAAATTCAGGATCAATATGACCTAAGGCAATACCATTCAATGCCCCTCCCATACCACCTAATCCGGCAGCTATAGTAAAATTTAATACTGTAACTCTAAAAGCAGATGCTCCCAAATATTCAACTCTAAGTTCATTTTCTCTAACTGCCAAAGCAATTAAACCAGGTGTTGAATTATAATAATACCTTAATAAAACTGAAACGATACCTGTCAAAATAATTGAAACTACATATAGGGCATAATCTGCATAGTCAGATGATGGAAGAATACCAAAATAAGTAGATTCAGGAAGAACAAAACCATCCGAACCACCAATAGCGTCAATTTTAATTAATACACCATACAAAACCATAGAAAATGCAAGAGATAGCATAGCAAAAAATATATCTCTGTATCTTGCTAGAAGTGGACCAAATATTAATCCAACAAAACCTGTAAACAGAAAGCTTATAAATAATAGTAAAACGGCATCAGTTAATCCAGCTTGAGTTCCAAGTAATCCAGCAGTATACCCACCAATTGCAAAAACAAAACCTTGTCCAAAAGAAACTAGTCCACCTCTCATCAAGGTAACAATTCCAAGAGCAACCAAGCCATAAGCAATAGCCTTTGTTATGACAAACACAAGCCAATTAGGAATAAATAACCCTACTATAATAAGGACAGACATTAAAAAAATGCTTTGAACAATTAAATTATTATAAAATTTATGTGTCATTATATTTTCCTAGCTTGAGCACCCTGAAACAAACCTTTAGGCCTGAAGATAAGCATACCTGCCATACATAAATACATAATAAAAATCTCTGCTTCAGGAAGTTTGTGAACGCACGCAGCTCTAGCCATTCCTATAATTAATGCCCCTATTACGGCACCAGGAATACTTCCTAATCCTCCTATAATAACAACAGCAAAACTCTCAATTACAACTGCAACGCTTATACCAACCTGAACAGATATTAAAGGAGCTGTGAAAGATCCAGCTAAAGCGGCAAAAAAAGCTCCTACAAAGAAAGCCGCTAAGTAGACCTTATTAATATTAACCCCCATACATCCACTAATTTCAGGATTATGGATAACCGCTAAAACTATTTTTCCAGACTTTGTTTTATTTAATGACAGCCATAAAGCTAGTCCACAAAAAATAGCTAAACCAATAAGTGCTAAATCATAACCAACATAATAAAGAGATCCCATCTCTACCGCACCAAGAATTTCCCTAGGTTCTGAAACATAAAAAGATTTCATTCCCCAAATTATTTTTTGTACATCCTCTAAAACTAAATAAATCGCATAAGTTACTAAAACAATTAGAACTTCATCTTGCCCATAAAATCTTCTTAAAATAACTCTTTCCATTATAGGTGTAATTACTATTGCTACAGCTAAAGCGGAAAATAACATTGCTAAAACTACAAGTTCTTCAGGCATACCTAAAGAATAAAAAATTGGGACTAATGTTGCTGTTGAATAAGCTCCAAGCGCATATATACCTCCATGCGCTATATTAAGTATTTTTAAAACTCCAAAAACAAAAGTTAAACCAAGCGCAACAATAAATAACCAAGAAGCATAAATTGCACCGTCTAGAAAAATAGTTAAAATTTCATCAAACAATTAAAATCTCTCATTTTTAAAATTATATTTATTAAGATTATAACAAAAGCTGAGACAAATTAAAAGATCTGTCTCAGCTTTTTTATACTTACTTTTTTATATTTTATTTACAGTCTGAACCAGGAAAACCTGCTTCAATCCAATCAACCGCTTTGATACCATTAGGAGGATTTACACAATTAGCACTATATCTGACGATATCTGTAATAGTTATATTGCCATCTTTATCTTTGACTGTTTTACCAATCGCATGTGGTTGAATAGCTTGATGACCATTACCGAGTTTCATCTGCACAAGCCCGCCAGGAGCTTCCCATTCTAAACCAGTAAAAGCAGTTGCTATTTGATCTTTATTTGGTCTCTTACCACCATTATTATCCATAGCTTTTTCAATTGCCATCTTTAAGCCCATCAAACCTTGAACCATTCTGTAAGGAGGCTGAGCAGGAAAAACTCCATACTTGTCCATATATGCCTTATAAAACCATCTATTTAAAGCTGTGTCCGGGGCCATCATACCATATTGGCCTCTTGCACCAAGAATAACTCCCTCTGGATACTTGTTACCAAGTCCAGGCATTACATGATCACCAGCAGAAAAAACTACTTGCGTTCTTTTAAATAATCCACGAGGTTTTGCTTGAAGAATAAATGACTGAAGATCTCCTCCCCATAAAGAACTATGAACAACTTTTGCTTTTGAGTTCATCAATGCAGAAATTTCAGTTCCATACTGGCCTGCGAATATCTTAGGAAATAATTCATTTTTTATTTCTGAGTTAGGAGATAATTTTTTAATTGAAACGTTGAAGTCTTTCCAACTATCTTTTCCCCAAGCATAGTTTTGATTTATACCTGCTATTGAGCTTACATCATAACCTTTACCCATCAAATATCTAGCAATCGCAATATTATCCATTGCGGCATGCGCTGCTGTTCTAAAAACGTATTTATATGATGCATCTTCAAATACTCTTGGAGTACCACAATCGTATAGAACAGTTAAAGCTTTTAGTTCATCTGCAACAGAAGGTATCGCCATGCAATCACCTGAAGATACATAACCCAAAACAGCATCAACTTTATCTCTCTGAACTAAATTTCTGAATTCTTGAACTTGTTTTGTAGCTCCACCTGATTCATCAATCGGAATAGCTGTAATTTTCATACCACCAAAACCAACTTTATCATAAGGTGCAGGAGCATTTCCTGCGTTTAATAAATCTATAAATAATTTACCTCCATTCCACGCTGGAACGCCAAATGGCTCAGCTGCTGGTCCGGATAAAAAAGTTACAACACCTAATTTAAATTCTTTATGTCCATCTGCATTTGCACTTCCAAAAACAGAAAATAAAGATATTAAAATAGATGAGACGAATATTAGACAATGTCTAAAAGTTTTCATTATATTTCTCCCCAAATTTTAAAAAATAAGTTTTTTTTATAAAACATTATATTAGCAATTAAAACAACATAATTAATAAATTACATTATATCCCTGAAATATTAATTGCATCCCTGAGTATATTTATCTCGGCATCACTAAGTTTCATTAATGGAGGCCTCACTATAGCTTTATCCATTAAGCCCATAAGAACCAAGATTTCTTTCATTCTATTATGCATGTCTAAAAATGGAGGAGCATAAAAAGCTTGAACTAATGGAAATATTTTATTGTTAATTTCTTGTGCAGAAGACAAATCTTTATTTTTAACAGCATTAAATAAGGAAACCTGCAAATCAGCTATGACACTCCCAGCTCCAGACAATAATCCATTTGCTCCCATTACTAAAGAAGACATCAACCAAGAACTATGAGTTGTAAGAACATTTATTGGATTTGAAAGATTTTGAAATACTCTTATATGCTTTTCGTGTAACATTGGATCATTGGACCAATCTTTAATTGCTTTAATAGTAGGAACAGAATCAAATAATTTCAATAATGTTTCAAACGGATAAGTAAGATTGCCTGACGATGGATAATTAAAACAAATTAAAGGCAAGTCAGTACTATCTGCAATTCTTTTAAAATGTTCAAGAGCCATTTCAGGCCTAAGATGCCCGCCCATAGACATACTTTGAGGAGGAAAACATAACAAAGCAGAAGCCCCATTTGCTTCAGACATTTTAGCTATCTTAGCTGCTTCAATACTTCCATCAGCATAAACACCATTAATTATATGTGTAAAATCTCCAACTTCTTCTAAAGAAAAGTTTAAAATTCTTTTCTGTTCTTCAAAGCTACATGCATGAACTTCTGATGAGTGTCCATTAATTGTAATTGCAGAGATACCATCTGTTGAAGCGCATTGTTTAATATGATTTCTGCTAGATTTTTCATCTATTTCAAATTCGTTATCAAATGCCAATAATGTTGCTGGGATGACTCCCTCAAGCTTAATTTGATTTTTTAAGGACATGAAAGCACCTCATATAAAAATTATTTTATTATTTAACAAATTCATTATATATTTAATATATAATATATATAAGATACTTAAAACTTTATTTAAAACAAAAAAATTATTAAGAGTATTAAACCATGAAAATTATTAACAGTCCCTCCGACATTGAGAATTTTATTAATAAACCATTGACGCCCAGCGAATGGTATCACGTTACTCAAGAAAAAATTAATAATTTTGCAGACGCAACTTCAGACCACCAATGGATTCATGTAGATGAAGAAAGAGCCAAAAATGAAATGCCAGAAGGTAAAACGATAGCTCACGGATATTTTATGCTATCTTTACTTCCCGTGCTTGCATCCCAAAATGCTCAGATAAACAATACTTCAAGAACATTAAATTATGGATCTGATAAAGTAAGGTTTATAAACATGGTCAAAGTTGGATCATATGTAAGATTAAACAGAAAGATTATCTTTTGTGAAAAAATGGATAATGGAGGATTTCGTGTTATTAATAAATGTGAATTAGAGATTAAAGATGAAAATAAGCCTGGATTTGTAGCAGAAACAATATCTTTAGTTTTTCCATAAAAATTTAAACTTTAAAAAAGGTAGAATAATGAAAGCAATAGTTTGCAACTCTTTTGGACCGATACAAGATATTGAATATAAAGAAATCAATGAACCTATAATAGAAGAGAATAGTGTAATTATAGATGTCAAATCTATAGGAGTTAATTTTCCAGATGGATTGCTTGTTCAAGGAAAGTATCAACTTAAGCCTGAAACACCTTTTACTCCTGGAATGGAGGTTGCAGGTAATATTATAAAAATTGGCTCTAATATTTCTAAATTCAAAGTTGGCGATAAAGTTGTAGCATTATCTCAATTAGGAGGTTATGCGGAACAAGCCCTTGTTAAAGAAAGTTCTGTTTTTAAAATTCCTGAAAAAATGTCATTTGATGATTCTTGTGCATTATTATGTGCATATGGCACATCTCACTATGCTTTAAAACAAAGAGGAAATTTAAAAAAAGACGAAACGTTAGTTGTATTAGGCGCTTCAGGTTCCACAGGAATTGCAGCAATTCAAATAGGGAAAATAATTGGAGCAAAAGTAATTGCAGTAGCATCTTCTGAAGAAAAACAAAAAATAGCTAAAGAATATGGAGCAGACATAATCCTTGGATACGATAACTTAAAAGAAGAGTTAAAAACATTAACAGATGGAAAAGGTGTTGATGTTATTTTTGATCCTGTTGGTGGTGAGATATTTGATACAGTTGCAAGAACTATGGCCAGAAAGGGTCGACTTTTAGTTATTGGGTTTGCCTCAGGCACTATTCCTAAATTAGCTGTTAATCTAGCTTTAGTAAAAGAATTTAGCGTAGTTGGTGTTTTTTGGGGAGCTTTTGCAAGAGGTGAGCCTCAAGAATACGCAGGGAACATGATTGAATTATTTGATTGGCATCAAAAAGGTTTAGTTAAACCTTTAATTGAAGATCATTATAATTTATCTGATGCAGCCATGGTTCTAGAAAAAATATTAGGTAGAGGTGTTAAAGGAAAAGTTATTTTAAATCCTTAAATAAAACAACATCATCTAACAAATTATTTCTATCCAATAGTATTGCATTTTTTTTATTTATCGTTATATAATATTGCAATAATATTGCATTAAAGAATTAAAATTATATATGTAATTTTTTAAATATATAAAGGAATTAATTAAATGAGAAAAACGTTATACATTATATTTACGATTATAATTTTTGGATACAGTTCTTCACAATCTTTTGCTGAAAAACGTCAATTGGAAAGCCATGAGCATGGAGTAAGTAAATTACAAATTGTAATCGAGAAAAACATTATTCAATATGAACTTGAAGCCCCTGCAAATGATATAGTTGGATTTGAAAACTCTCCTAAAAATGAACAGCAGAAAGAATCTATAAATAAAGCTATTAATTTGTTTAAGAATACCGATGGATTATTTACTACATCATCTAAAGCTAATTGTAGATCTAGCAAAATTGATATTGAATTTGAAGTTGAAGGTACTCATGCAGGGTTTCATGCAAAATGGAATAGTAAATGTAAAAAAATATCTGAATTGAAAGAATTAACGACTATGTTTTTTCAAATATTTCCAAAAGCTGAAGAATTAGAAGTTCAGATAATTTCTGAGAAAAGTCAAAGTGCTATTGAATGGGAAAGTGATACTAAAACAATTAAAATCCCAAAAATCCATAATTAAATTAAGTTTTATAAAACCCATGAAAAATATTCGATCAGCAATCCAATTATCTGATTTATGCTTTTCATGGGGTAATTCAGCAAACGACTTTAACTTCAAACTTAATAATTTTGTTTTACCTGTAAATACAAGTGGAATTATTTTGGGGTCTTCTGGTTCAGGAAAATCTACGCTCTTAGGTATTATTAGCGGCATCATAAAACCTAATGTTGGTGTTATTAAAGTATTAGGAGAAGATCTTTTTAAAATGACAGGCTCACAAAGAGATAGATTTCGAGCAGACAATATAGGAATTATATTTCAACAGTTCAACCTCATACCTTATCTTTCAACATTAGAAAACGTTCTATTACCATTAAGGTTATCCTTAAAAAGAAGAATATCATGTGGTTCTTCTAAAGAACAATATATTTACGAAGCAAAAAAGCTACTCGATGCATTAGGTGTATCATCAAAAAAGTTTGGAAATCAATTAGCTAGCACCTTATCAGTTGGTCAACAACAAAGAGTTGCAGCAGCTAGAGCTTTTATTGGTTCTCCTCCACTAATAATTGCAGATGAACCAACCTCTTCACTTGATGAAATAAGCGAAACAGATTTTCTTAAACAATTATTCAAGCAAACTAGTACTAACAAAACTACTTTATTATTGGTAAGTCATAACAAAAAAATTATTCCAAAATTTAATAAATCATTTGAAATCACTGATATTATTCAATCAACGTTAAGTCAGAAAACATAATATGTTAGTATTTAACCTTGCATACAAAAGTATAATGAATCGTAAATTAACATCATTACTTACTATTATATCTATTTCATTATCAGTAATTTTGATATTAAGCGTTGAAAAAATTCGAAAGTCCACAAGAACAAGTTTTATAAACACAATATCAGGAACAGATTTGGTTATTGGGCCTAGAGCAAGTGGAATTCAGCTTTTACTTTATTCTGTTTTTCATATGGGAGATGCAACAGCAAACATAACAATAAAAACAGTGGAAGACATTAAAAAAAGAAGTGAGATTGATTGGGTTGTTCCAATATCATTAGGCGATTCTCACAAAGGTTTTAGAGTAATAGGAACCACTAATAACTATTTCGAACGAATTCGTTATCGAAGAAATATGACTTTAAAATTTGACAAAGGAAATTCTTTTTCAAATCTTTTTGAAGCAGTTATTGGTAATGATGTTGCTAATTCATTAGGTTATAATGTAGGCGACAAAATCATTTTAGCACATGGAACTGGTGATGTAATTTTTGGAAAAGATCATAGCGACACCCCTTTTATAATATCTGGAATTTTAGAAAAAACTGGCACACCATCAGATCGAGCTGTAATAGTAAGCCTAGAGGCTATTGAAGCTATTCACATAGGTTGGAATTCCGGCACATATGACAAAAAAATTAAAACCGTAAAAGATTATAAAGCTATGAATTTAAAGCCTACAAATGTTACAGCTCTTTTTGTTGGACTTAAATCAAGAATGACAACTTTTTCATTTCAAAGATGGATAAACAGATATTCTCAAGAGCCTATTACGGCTATTCTTCCAGGAGTTGTTTTTGGAGAATTATGGTCTTTAATCGTTAATATAGAAAAAGCACTTTTAATAGTTACATCTATGGTTGTTTTCACAGCCTTACTTGGCATGATAGTTTCAATATTAAGTTCATTAAACGAACGTCGAAGAGAAATGGCCATTTTAAGATCATTGGGAGCAAAACCTATACACATATTCACTTTATTTATTACTGAATCTTCATGCATTGCTTTTTTAGGTGTATTTTCAGGAGCTACAGCTATGTATGCTTTACTTTTTACTTTCAAACCAATTATAGAAAAATTTACAGGACTTTATATTGAGATTACTTCTCCTGGAAACAATGAATTTATAATTATGTTGATTATTATATTAGCTAGTATAATTTCTGGTATCATTCCTGCTCTAAGAGCCTATTCTCTTTCACTTTCAGATGGTTTAATTGTAAAATCATGACATTAGAAAAAATAATAAAATCTTTATCTAAATTTTTAATTTTATCTTTTTTGTTAATTATTAATAATGTTTCACTGGCAGATAATAAAGAAATTTCATGGGATGATTTGGTGCCTAATGAAGAAACAGGAGTTAAAATAAATACAACTGATAAAAATACAAAAGGCATCCCAGATATTTCTGAATTTGGAGGCTCTAAAGAAGAATTAAATAGATTTTTAAATGATATGAAGGAATTTAAAAAACTACAAAAAAAAGATGCTCTTATAAATACTAAATTTGATGGAAGTAAGATAAAAATTCCTGGTTACATTGTGCCTCTTACTTTTGATGGAGATAATATAATTGAATTTCTCTTAGTTCCAAATTTAGGAGCATGCATTCATGTTCCACCTCCCCCCGCAAATCAAATCATTTATATTAAGTCTGCCAAAGGATTAAAAGCAGAACAGATTAACTCAGCTGTTTGGGTCTCTGGTATGCTAAATGCTAAATCTGTTTCTACAATTGTAGCAAACGTTGGTTATACTATAAATGAAGCTTCAGTGACTTCTTATTCATCATGGTAACATTTTGAACAATCAACTACCTATATAGTCTCACTGACACCCCAAATATTTGTTACCTGACTTGATAAAACTCCACCATTTCCATGGGCAATAGAAAGTTTTGCATTTGGAATCCAACCTCTATTTAACCTATCACCAACATTATCTCCAGAAGAGTTTCTTAATTGTCTAATTGCTTCTATAGTAACAAAAAGACCATACATTCCAGGATGAACACATGACAATCCTCCTCCATTTGTATTAACTGGCAAATTACCCAATGGACCTATATTATTGTTTTTAACCAAATCTATAGCTTCACCTTTATTACAAAATCCTAAATCTTCTAAAAATAATAATGTATTAATTGTAAACGCATCATAAAGTTGAATAGTATTCATATCTTTAGGTGAATACCCAGACATTGCAAAAGCTCTTTTTCCGCTATCTATAGCAGATGTCCTAACCAAATCAGGCATCTCAGAAACCATGCGATGATGATGCTCCATTGCTGCTCCTAAAAGATATATTGGTGTATTTTTTGTATCTTTTGCTCTATCAGCTCTTGTCATAACAACTGCCGCAGCACCATCTGTTACAAGACAACAATCAAGTTTACCTAAAGGGTCAACTATAGATCGAGCAGATAAAACATCATTTACTGATAGAGGACCATCATTATGAGTATAGGCTCTAGGGTTTAAAAGTGCCCAGTCACGAGCTGAAACAGCAACATTAGCAAGATCTTCTCGTGTGGCACCAAATTCATACATATATCTTTTTGCAGCTAATGCATATGCAGTTACAGGCATTCTTGGTTCATATTGAGCTTCATATGGCATAGCTTCAGAAATAGTTTTAAAGCCACCAATACTTTTCTGATTAGAACCATATGCAACAACTGCAACATTAATTAAACCAGCATCAAGAGCCATTGCAGCTGTTAAAATATGTGAAAGAAAACTTGATCCACCAATTTGAGAACCATCGGCAAATTTAGGTTTTACACCAAGATATTCTGATAATGACATTGCAGCCATAGAATGAAAAGCTGTGGCAGCAAAAACACCATCAACTTCACTTAACTTTATACCTGCATCATCTAAGGCATCATGAACGGAGTTTGCCATTATTTCCATAGCACTCCAGCCCTTAGCAATTCCACAACCACTTTCAGCCAAACCAACTACAGCTGTTTTACCTTTTAACTTATTTATATCATTATAATCCATTAATGTTATCCCTCTACAATATCAAAAATTATGGCCGGCTCTCCTTTTAAAGAAGAAATTCTAGCTTTAACCTTTTGTCCAATGACAACTTGATCAGGTGCCACTCCTTCAATTTTTGCCATCATTCTTGGTCCTTCTTGAAGAGTAATTAAAGATATGTTAAAATCGCCTCCTTTTTCTGGCAATCTTCTATTACAACTAGTACTATAAACAATCCCATTTCCTGAAGCTTCAACCCATTCTAAATCACGTTCTCCTGTTCCAGGAAAAGCTACTCTTGGGTGGAAGAAAAATTCATTTAAACTTTTACTTTTTTGTATCATGAATTTACCTTCTGTAAGATAATTCTTAAATTGTTGTTCTGGACCTATAGAACCTTTTAAGTTTTCTGGCATTTTTTCTCCTCAGAATAAAAAGTAGTTATTTGGTTATAATCAAAGCATCAAGAGCAATTATTTGATCTTGGCTTACAATCACTGGGTTCATTTCGACTTGATCGACTTGATCTTTATTAGCTGCAATAAAATTGGACAAAGTAACCATTAACTTTGTCAAAGCTTTTACATCAATTGACACTTGCCCTCTAGCACCATAAAACAAATCTTTACACTTTAGAGAAAGGATCATTTCTTCAGCTTTTTCATTTGATAAAGGAGCTTCTGCAAAAATAATATCTTTCATGATCTCAGCATATATACCACCAAGCCCAAACATAATAATAGGGCCAAAAACCGGATCAATTTTAGCACCCAATATACATTCAAAACCCCCTTGAATCATTGGAGAAAGCATTACACCTTCAATTTTAGCATTAGGGGCATTCTTTTTTACATTCGACAATATTTGTTCATAAGCTTTTTTTGCTTGTTCAACACCTTCAATATTTAATATGACACCACCAACATCCGTTTTATGTTGAATCTCAGATGAAACTATTTTCATCACGTATTTGTTCTGGTTTTCATTAAATATCGCAGATAATTCGTCTATATTATTAATTAAAAAAGACGAAACTATTGGTAAACCAGCTTCTCTTAAAATTTCACTGCAATCAATTTCATTTAATTTTTTTTGAGGAATTTTAACTAAAAAGTCAGTTTCATTAAAATTGTTTTTAAATTTATTCTCATTAAACTTTTCACCAAAAAACATTAAAGCAGACATGGCTACGACAGCTCTAGTAGGGTCCTCTATACATATAAAACCTTCATCTTCAAAAGTCTTAACTATTTCTTCTGAAGCAACCATACAGTTAATAAAAAGTTTTTCTTCGTAACCTGTCATTGCTTGCTTTAAAGATGAAAGTAATGGCTTTGCTATCACAGGCGATCCAGCAGCAGATGTCCAAAATCCAATTAATGCATCATAACCACCTCTAGATAACATTAAGTCAGTAAATTTTGGAACAATAGTTAAATCATTAAAAAACTGAGCAGTGACATCTACCGGATTCATTGGAGAAGCAAAAGGAACAAGTTCTTTTAATATATCTTGGGCATCCTGTGGCATTGGTCCAACTGTTAAACCTACATCAGACGCAGCATCAGCCATCAAAACACCTCCACCACCGGAAATTGTTACAATACCTAAATTTTTACCTACAGGAAAAATTCTAGGTTTAGTGGCATAAGCAACATCAAGCATTTCTTCAGTACTTTTAACTCTGTAAGCACCATGAGCTCTTAAAACTTCATCATAAATAGCATCTTCTCCAGCTAATGAAGCTGTGTGGGAATTTGCCGCTGCTGCTCCAACTTCTGATCTACCAACTTTCATAAATATTACAGGCTTCTTTTCAGATCTTGCTGTGTCTAAAGCTTTTGTAAATTGAGGTCCATTTTTAACACTTTCTGCATAAGCCATTATGGTATGTACTTCAGGATCTTCAGCCATTAATTGAATTGTTTCTCCAACGGACAAATCTACTTCGTTCCCAGTAGTCATCCAATACGTAATATCAAGACCTCTCTCTTGGGCAACCATATAAATATGACTTCCATATGCCCCAGATTGACTTGCAATTGCAAAACCGCCTGGTTTAGGGTTTGTTCTATTAACTGTTGAAGTAAAAGTAGGGAAAAAATTATTAGACGAATTAAACAGACCTAAACAATTTGGACCTATAACTCTAAGACCACTTTCTTGACTAATTTTTTTGATTTGATTTTGTAAAATTTCACCTTGAATGCCAATTTCTGAAAATCCAGATGAGAATATTAATGCTGTTTTTGCTTTTTTAATAACTGCTTCTTCTAATACAGATACAACTATTTTAGATGGAACAGAAACTAAAACAAAATCAAGATCTTCTTTAACGTCAAGTAAGCTAGAATAAGCTTTTATACCTTGAACTGTGTCTCTATTAGGATTAATTGGATATACTTCACCAGTAAATTTTTTTTCAATCATATTAGCTAGAGGTCTTCCTCCAATTCTAGTTTTGGTATCAGAAGCACCAACAATTGCTATTGATTTAGGTGACATTATTTCTTTTAAAGTCGTCATTTTAAGCCTTTTTTGTATATACAATTTTCAAAACAAATATAAACTACAATAAATAATAAACTTGTTAAATACTTAATTTAAATTTTATTGAATTTTGAAGTTAAAATGCCAAAAATTGTAATTTTAAGCTGCTTTATACAAATGATTTCCATGACTGGATTTGCAGTTTGGCCAATTTATCTTATTGAACTTCAAAAATCATGGAATTTAAGTAATAGTGAAGCCGGATGGATTAGTGGATCATTTTATATTGGTTATGTAATAGCTACACCATTATTAGTTAGTATGACTGATACTTTTGATGCAAGAAAAGTTTATTTTTTTTCATCTCTTTTAGGTTGTTTAGGTCTCTTATCTTTTTCATTTTTTGCTAGTAATGCTATTAATGCTTCCATTTGTTGGTCTCTTGTTGGAGCAGGTCTTGCAGGCACATATATGCCAGGGTTACAAATATTAAATTCTAGACTAAATAAAGTATCAAGGGAAAAGTATGTTGCGATTTACACTTCTTTTTTTGGATTAGGAATAGCCTTTTCTTTTTCTATTTTTGGAATATTAAAGAGTTATAATGTTGAATGGGAAAATGCTTTTTTATATGCTTCAATTATTTTATTGATATGCTCTTTTCCTTTATTATTTTTTTCAGGTGAAGAAATTGAAGAAAGAAAAAGAAAAAAATATGAAGGTATAATCAAGGTAATTATTCCAATTTTTAGTACCTTTAAAAATAAAAAAGCCCTGCCATTTATTCTTGGTTATGGCGGTCATACCTATGAATTGTTTGGATTTAGAAGTTGGACATTTCCATGCATTTTATTTCTGTCAACTCATTTTCAAACTCCATTGTCTGATGCCGTAATTGCTAATGCAATTGGATTAATGGGTTTTTTAGGAATTTTTGCATCTATATATGGAGCTAAGTATTGCATTAACAAAGATAGAGCAAAAGTAGTAAGTAAAATGGGTCTCATATGTTTTATTGGATCAATTATAACTGCCATATCCTTTTGGTTTAGCTTCTGGTTGGCTCTTTTAATGCTTTTTATCTATAATGCACTAATTGTACTTGATTCAGGATCTTTGACAACTGGAGTAGTTATTAATGGAAACCCAGAGGACAGAGGAGTAAGATTAGCTTTACATTCTATGGTTGGATTTTTGGGAGGAGCATTAGGTGGTCCAATCGTTGGATTTGTTTTGGATAATTTTGGAGGACAGTCTAGTCATGTCGCTTGGTTTTTATCTTTTTTATGTCTGGGGCTAGGATCTCTTTTCTCTAGCTTAATTT
>CAJJBL010000065.1 GCA_905182395.1 alpha proteobacterium SCGC AAA536-G10
TCTAACTTTAAGTGTCTTTAAAGAACTTACAACTTTCATAATAGCCAACCAATAATATAATTATTTTTTAAAATTTATATATTATACTACTATTATGGTCAAGATTTATTATAAATATATATAATAAAATTATTAAAATTTCACCCCACATCCTCCTAAACCACAATAACCATTTGGATTTTTATAAAGATATTGTTGATGATAATTTTCTGCAAAATAATATATAATATTACTTTTAATTTCTGTGGTAATTTTATCTAAATCATGTTTTTTAAGCATATCTTGAAATTCTTTCTTAGTTTCCTTTACAACTTCTAAATCTCCAGAAGAACTTGTATAAATTGCTGATCTATATTGTGTTCCAAAATCATTTCCCTGACGCATGCCTTGAGTTGGATTATGTCCTTCCCAAAAATAAATCATTATTTTTTCTAAGCTAATAGTAGTTGGATCATATATAACTTTAACGACCTCTGTATGGCCTGTTAAACCAGAACAAACCTCATCATATGTAGGATTTAAAGTATACCCTCCTGCATATCCAACAGAAGTTACGTAAACGCCCTTTAAATTCCAAAATATTTTCTCTGCACCCCAAAAACATCCCATACCTAAAATTATATATTTATACCCTTTAGGAATCTCGTTAAGAGATAATCCATTTATTTCATTAAACAATGAATTGTTAATTGGATTTTCTCTTCCAACTAAAGCTTTATTTTTATTAACTAACTCATTTTTATTATTAGAAAAAAACATTTCACCCCCAACTATATAAATAATTAATTAATTGTAATTATAACAAGAAAATATTATTCCACAACTTGACCAATTGATTTTTGAAAGATAATCAGTTTAATACCATTTTCAAAAGGTAAAAAAATGATTGATGAAGATATATATGGCATTAAAAAATGGGGAGATGACATACTTAATGTATTAGATAATGGTAATATAGGACTAAAAAACCCATTCTTTCCAGAAAATCAGCCTGTTGATCTTATTAAGATCATAAAAAGCTTAAATGAAAGAGGAATTAGTTGTCCTCTTTTACTAAGAGTCACGGATTATCTAGCATATCGAATTCAACAAATTAATAAAACTTTTTATAAAGCTATAAAAGAAATTGGTTATCAAGGAGAATATAAAGGAGTTTTTCCAGTAAAAGTAAATCAACAAGCTCAAGTAATTGACAGAATTGTTGATTTTGGAAAAGAGTACCATTTTGGCTTAGAAGTAGGATCAAAAGCTGAATTATTAATTGCGCTTGCCCATGATCTTTCCAGTGAATCAACTATTATTTGTAATGGAATAAAAGATAGAGAATTTATAAACCTTGCAATACTTAGCCAAAAATTAGGCTTTAAAACAATACTAGTGTTAGAAAGTCCAAGAGAGTTAGATATTGTCATTAAAGTTTCTAAAGAATTAAATATACGACCTTTTCTCGGAATTAGAATTAAATTAACAAATAAGGTCAGTGGAAAGTGGTCTGAATCTAGTGGTGATAGAAGTGCTTTTGGTCTCTCTGTAGAACAAGTTATGGATGTAATTAATAAATTAAAGAATAATGGCTATCTAGACTGCTTAATACTTCAACACTCTCATCTAGGTAGTCAAATTCCGGATATAATAGAAATTAGAAAAGCCACTCAAGAAGCTTGCCGTTTTTTTTCAGAAATCACAAATCAAGGTGCCCCTCTAAAGTATATAGACCTTGGGGGAGGATTAGGCGTTGACTATACTGGAGAACAAAAATCCGTAGTCAACTCTATTAATTATTCATTAGACGAATATTGTATAAACATCGTTGAAACCGTTAAATATGAATTGGATCAGTCAAAAATAAAACACCCAACGATTATTACAGAATCAGGAAGAGCGTGTGTTGCTTCCAGCTCAATGCTTATATTCAATATTTTAGAAACAACTAACTTTGATAGTTATGAGAAACAAGAAGCAAATAAAGATGATCATCCCCTTCTAAAAAATATGATGCAAATACCTGATTATCTTAATGTAGACAGAGCTCAAGAATGTTTAAATGATTTAAACTACTATAGAGATGAAATAAGAACTTTATTTAAAAGTGGTCAAATAAATTTGCCTGCAATGGCTAAAACTGAAGAAACTTATTTATATGTAATTAATAAAATTAAAGAAGTTTTAACTTTTTCTAATGAAATCACAGAGGAATTACAGTCATCTATTGACAACATGGCTGATATTTATCATGGGAATTTTTCTTTATTCCAAAGCTTGCCTGATGTATGGGCAATAGACCAAATTCATCCGATAGCACCTATACAAAAGCTAAACGAAATACCTAAAAGAAGAGGCGTTTTAAATGATATAACATGTGATAGCGATGGAATAATAAATAAATTCGTTTTGAAAGATGGTATTTATAATACCTTGCCACTTCATGAGATAAAAGATGATGAAGATTATTTTTTAGGTGTTTTTTATATTGGTGCTTATCAAGAAACTTTAGGAGATCTTCATAACCTTTTTGGTGACACTAATGTAGTTACTATTAAGTTAAAAGATCATGGTAATTTTCAATTATTACACGAACAAGAAGGTGACACAATTTCAGAAGTTTTATCTTATGTAGAATATGAGCCTAAGGATATTATTAATAGATTTAAAAATATTGTTGAAGATGCTGTTAGAAGTAGAGATTTATCATTAGTTGAAAGAAAAAAATTAATTGAAACTTTTAAAGAGTCAATTTCTGGATACACTTATTTTGAAAATTAGCTAATAATTAATTAAACAATAGGAGACTTTTATGAGTAACGTTTTAGTAATTGGTGCAGGAGGAGTTAGTTCTGTTACAGTTCACAAAATGGCTATGCTACCTAATGTTTTTAAAAATATAACTTTAGCAAGTCGTACTTTAAAAAAATGTCAAGATATTCAAACTAAGGTTAAAGAAAAATATAATATAAATATCAATATTGCAAAGCTAGACGCTGATAATATTAATGAAACTGTAAAATTAATTAATAAAATCAGTCCGTTTTTAATAATTAACTTGGCTCTACCATATCAAGATCTTAATATTATGGAAGCGTGTTTAATTACAAATACACATTATTTAGATACGGCTAATTATGAGCCAAAAGATGAAGCAAAGTTTGAATATAGCTGGCAGTGGGATTATTCTAAAAAATTTCAAGAGAAAGGTTTGATGGCTCTATTAGGTTCTGGATTTGATCCTGGAGTAACTAATGTATATACAGCTCATACAAAAAAACATTTTCTTAATAGCATACATTCATTAGATATTTTAGATTGTAACGCTGGAGATCATGGGCATCCATTTGCAACAAATTTTAATCCTGAAATCAACATCAGAGAGGTCACATCTGAGAGCAAGCATTGGGAAAACAACAATTGGCAAGTGGGCCCTGCTTTAACAAATAAAGTTTCATTTGATTTCCCAGAAATAGGGCCCAAAAATATGTATCTAATGTACCATGAGGAATTAGAAAGTTTAGTAAAAAATTTTCCAGAAATAAAAAAGGCAAGATTTTGGATGACTTTTGGAGATTCTTACTTAAAGCATATAGAAGTTCTTCAAAATATTGGAATGACCTCTATAAAACCAATCAACTATAATGGAATGGATATAGTTCCTCTTCAATTTTTAAAACAGGTTTTACCTGACCCTGGAAGCTTAGGTAATAGAACAAAAGGAAAAACATGTATTGGAACAATAATCACTGGACAAAAAAATGGTAAAGAAGAAACCCACTATACATATAATATTTGTGACCATGAACAATGTTATGAGGAAGTAGGAAGTCAAGCAATTTCATATACCACAGGCGTTCCAGCAATGATTGGAGCAATGTTAATGATACAAAAAATTTGGTATAAACCTGGTGTCTGGAATGTAGAACAATTTGATCCAGATCCATTTATGGATTTATTAAATAAACATGGGTTACCAAGTCAAACAATTCAATTAGATAAGAAATTATCCTTTTAGAAAAGAAAAAATATGTTGCAAACCTTGGGTGGCAATCCACGTAATTTTAAAAAATTAGACTTACATTCATTACCAAGCCCATGCTTTGTAATAGATAAAAAAGCTTTAAAACACAATTTAGAAATTTTACAAAAAGTTAAACACGAAACAAATACAAAAGTTTTAATGGCTCTAAAAGCCTTTTCTACTTTTTCTCTAGCTCCTTTAATATCAAATTATTTAGATGGCTGCTGTAGTTCAGGGCTATTCGAAGCAAAATTAGCTAAAAAATACTTTACAGGAGAAATTAGCACTTTTTCTCCTGCATATAAAAAAGAAGAATTTCATGAAATTGCAACAATTTCAGACCATGTGATATTTAATTCTTTAAATCAATTTAATTTATTTTGTGATATTTCTAAAAAATTAAAAAATAAAGTCGGCATAAGAGTTAATCCACTTTATTCTGAAGTTAATGATTTAAAGTATAGTCCTGCTAATCTTAGGTCAAGATTAGGAATTCATACTAATGATTTAAAAAATATAAATACAGATAAACTTGACGGCATTCATTTTCATTCATTATGTGAACAAAAGTTTGACCCTTTAAAAAATACCTGGGATGAAATTAAAGACATAATAATACCTCTTAGTAAAAATTTGAATTGGCTTAATTTAGGTGGAGGTCATCATATCACACGCCAAGATTACGAAACTGATAAATTAATAGATTTTTTAAAAGATATTTCCTATAAAACTGGCTGTCAAATTTATCTAGAACCAGGTGAAGCTGTAGTATTAGATTCCGGAGTTTTAATTGGAGAAATTATAGACTGCTTTAAACCTAATAATCCTTTGTCTCCTTATATGGCAATTACAGATATAAGCGCTACTTGTCATATTCCAGATGTATTAGAAGCACCATACAGACCTGCACTATTAAATGAACCAAATATTGGATATGATGTAATAATAGGCGGACCAAGTTGTTTGGCAGGAGATGTGATTGGTCAATACAAATTTGAAACATTACCTAAAGTTGGTGAAAGAATAGCTTTTTTAGATCAGGCTCATTACACGATGGTTAAAACAAACTTTTTTAATGGAGTAAAACTTCCATCTATAGCTATTTGGGATAGTGAAACAAATGATATAGAAATTATAAAAACATTCTCTTATGATGACTTTGAAAATAGATTATCTTAGGAACAAGATTAAAGATGGAAAATACATATAATATTTTTTTAGAATCAGAACTTTTAGAGTCTGAAAAAAATCCTACTAAATCTAAATTTCATATAATTCCTGTACCACTAGAAAAAACAGTTTCTTCAGGTTCTGGAACATCCAAAGGACCTGATGCAATTATTTTTGCTAGTAATGAACTAGAGAGATATACTGGGAAAAGTGAGCCTTGTTCAGTTGGCATATTTACCCATCCAACAATAGATTGCGACCAACCTATTAAAGAAGTTATGAACAATATAAAAGAAGTAACGAAAGAAGTTAGCTCTCAAAATAAAATCCCAATAATCATTGGTGGAGAACATAGCATTACTTATGGCTCAATCAATGGCATTTTTGATGGTTTAAAGCTTAAAAATAAAGATGAAATAGGAATAATACAAATAGACGCTCATGCCGATTTAAGAAAAAATTATCAAAATGAGCCCCACTCTCATGCTAGTGTTATGTACCTTCTAAGTAAAGAAAGCTATAAAATAGCTCAGTTTGGGGTAAGAGCAATTAGTAAGGAAGAAGTAGAAAACAGAACTAAGTTTGACATAGTTTACTTTGATGGTGAATACATTAATGAAGGAAAAACAATTAAGCTTCCTAAAAGCTTTCCAAAAAAAATATACATTTCATTTGATGTTGATGGCTTGGATCCATCTATAATGCCCGCAACTGGGACACCTGTTCCAGGAGGATTAGGCTATTATGAAAGTTTAAAACTCTTAAAAAGTCTAATTGAAGGAAGAGAAGTAATAGGGTTTGATATAGTTGAGTTTTCACCAATACCAAATATAAATGCATATAATTTTACTGCAGCAACATTAATATACAAAATAATTGAATTAATAAACTTTAATCAATGATATCTTTACTATTAATTTTGCAACCATTTTTCTGCATCTAATGCAGCCATACAACCCATTCCGGCAGCGGTTACAGCCTGTCTATAAATTTTATCAACACAGTCACCAGCAGCAAAAACACCATCTACATTAGTAAAACAAGTTCCTGGATTATTTGCCACTATATAACCCTCATCATCCATTTGCAGAGATCCTTTGAATGCTTTAGTAGAAGGATCATGACCAATTGCTATAAACACACCATCAACATTTAATAATTTTTTATTATTAGATATTGTTGATTGAATTTCAATAGCATTAACTCCATTAGAATCACCTTTAATTTCACTTACAATATTATTCCAAATAACATCAATGTTTCCTTTTTTAAATAATCTATCTTGTAAAATTTTTTCAGACCTTAATTGGTCCCTTCTATGAATCAAAGTAACTTTTGAGCAAATGTTTGATAAATACAACGCTTCTTCAACAGCTGTATTGCCTCCTCCAATTACAGCTACTTCTTTACCTCTATAAAAGAACCCATCGCATGTTGCACATGCTGAAACACCTTTTCCATTATATTGTTTTTCACTCTCTAATCCCAACCATCTTGCCTGAGCTCCGGTGGCTACGATCACAGTATCAGCTTGAAAGATTTTGTTAGAATCACAAGTCAGTTTTTTAATATTTTTAGAGAAATCTACCCCAACAATTATATCACTTACTATACGAGCTCCAACATTAATAGCTTGGGCTCTCATTTGTTCCATCATCCAAGGTCCTTGAACAACTTCTGCATAACCTGGGTAATTTTCAACATCAGTAGTAATTGTTAATTGTCCTCCAGGTTGAATACCTTCAATTACTATAGGGTTTAAGTTTGCTCTAGCGGCATATATTGCAGCAGTTAAACCAGCTGCTCCAGAACCTATTATAATTATTTTTTCTTTTTGATCATTCATATTAATTTTCTATGTCCCTTAAAAATCACTGTTCTTTTTCCATTTAAAAATACTCTACTTTCAGAATGAGCCTTAAGAGCTCTATAAAGCACTCTAGTTTCAATATCCTGCCCCATGGAAACCAGATCATCAGGCATCATTTCATGATCAACTTCTTGTGTGTCTTGCTCAATTATAGGACCTTCATCCAAATCTTTTGTTACATAATGAGCTGTAGCTCCAATAATTTTAACACCTCTTTCAAAGGCTTGATGATAGGGTTTAGCCCCTTTAAAACTAGGCAAAAAACTATGATGAATATTAATAATTTTTCCTTGAAAAATATCTGTAAAATCTTCAGACAAAATCTGCATGTATCTTGCTAGAACAATTAATTGAATGTCATTTTCATCAATAATAGTTTTTATTTTTTTTTCTTGATCTAATTTATTACTTTTATTAACAGGCAAAAAATAAAAAGGAATATTTGAAAATTTGGCAATTTCTTTTGCATTTTCATGATTAGATATAATAGCGTTTACTTTTATATTTAAAGCATTATTTCTTACCCTAAATAACAAATCATTTAAACAATGATCAAACTTAGATAATAGGATGATTGTATTTAAAGATTTTTTTATATCAGTTAAAGCAAAAGTTCCATTTAATTCATTTGATAATAGAATTAAAGCACTCTCAAGACTTTTTATTTGAACATTTACTGGTAATGTAAAACTTTGTCTAATAAAAAAATTATTGTTTTCCTGATCCGTAAATTGTTTGGATTCAACAATATTACAATTAAAACTTGCTAAAATAGATGCTGTTTTTGCTACAATTCCAACTTGATCTTTACAAGAAAGTTTTAAAATATGAGTTTCTAAATTTTTTATCATTGATACTTAATACATATTTTTTAAAATTCAGACAACATGATAAATTTAATTATTTAAAAATTGAGTTATAATATAGATAAATTCTTTTGGTTTTTCAGCGTGTAGCCAATGACCGGCACCTTCAATTTTTTTAAAGCTCATATCTGTAAAAAAAATATTAAAATCTGTTAAGTTATTTTCATTAACATAATTACTATTTGCTCCATAAACACATAAAGTTTTATTATTAAATTTTTTGATTTTATTAAATTCTGGAAAAGCTTTTAAATTATTTAATGAATTTTTAATAGCCTTCAAATTAATAGTCCATCTTAAATTATTATCGGTAAATTTTAAATTTTGAAGTAAAAATAATCTTAATGATTTGTCTAATATTTCTATAGATAAAAAATTATCCGCGTCATTTCTAGTTTTAATAAGGTTTAGATCTAAGTTTATCAAAGCATCAATAATTTTAGTTTCATTGTTTTCGTAACTTATAGGGGCTATATCAGCGATAATTAATTTATTTATACATTGAGGGTGTTTTATGGATAGTATCATAGCTAACTTCCCCCCCATAGAATGACCTAATATATTAGTTCTTTTTATATTTAAAAATTGAAAAAGTTCAATAATATCCTTTGCCATAAGAGAATAAGAATGATGCTCTTCAAATTTATTTTCTCCATGATTTCTTAAATCAACTGTAATAATAGTAAATAAATAATTATTACTTAATTCTTTAGCAATGGATTGCCAATTTCTTGCTCTCCCATAAAGTCCATGAAAAATAAATAACGTTTCAGTTTTTTTAAAATTATAAGATTTTTGATTTTTATCATCTAAAATTAAGTTTCCATTTTCAAAAATATTATACTTAATCATTTTGCATACCTTATAAATAACTTATTAATTAATAATTAAATAAAAAATAAATTTGTCGTAATATAATATAGATAGAAAAATAAAATATAATAGGTGTATTAATGGCTCAAATAATAAATTTTGATTTTGAAAAAGCAAGAACAGAAAAAGATGAGTCCTATAAAAGTAAATTAATAAGAATTAGAGATGAGATTGAAGATTATCTTGTTTCGTCTAGCCTCGATGAAAAAGACGAATTAGCTGTGGCTCTAGCTTCAGGAAGATTTGCAATAATGAAATTAACTGAACTAAGCGGTAAAGAAGAAACAAAAGATTTTGTAAATGAATGCATTGCAACTTCATTAAAAGACATGAATAAAAGTTATAATTAACAAGCCAAATTAAGAAATCCTTGTTATACTTCCAGAAACCTCTGCACCTAACTCAATAGATAACGCGTTAGTTTTTAAATTTCCTTCAACTTTTGCAGTACTCGATACATTTAGTGTATTAGCAGCAACTTCACCTTTAACAAGTCCACCCAAAGTAACCTTATCTGCAATTAAGTTTCCATCAAAAATACTGTTTGCTTCCAAAAGAACATCTTTTGCTCTTAACTCTCCTTTAAATCTTCCTGCCAAAACAACTGAAGCCCCAGCAGAATCAAGATTACCTTCCATTACTAACTCTTCAGAAATATATGTAATTTCACTCATGTTAAATCCTTATAAATTTATTATTAAATTTCTATTTTTTAGCTGGCTTTTCTTCTTGGTCAGATTCTTCTATATCAGAAGTATCATTTTCAACAGATTCAGATTCATTCCAATTATGTACAACTCTACAATTTAAAGCTGCCCCCCTATCCATTTGCAAAGATTTATAGTGAACTTCTCCACTTATACGAGAAGTTTCAGTAAGCCAAACACTATCTGCTTGCATTTTACCTTCGTATTCTCCTGCAATAACAACAAGATCTGATTGAACAGATCCAATAAATTTTCCAGTAGAGCCAATAGTAACTTTTTCAGTTGTTAAATCAGCTTCAACATATCCATTAATTTCTATTGATTTAGCATTTGATATTTTACCACTAAATCGTGCACCAGATCCTAATATTGCTTGCTTGTTAGCCATAGTTTAATCTCCCTTGAAATAAGTCTTTACTTTTTCTTCTTTCCTAATTGAGCTTCAACAATAGCTCCTTCTTCTATAGAAATATTTTCATAAAATATTTCACCTTTAATTTTTCCAGAAGATTTAACTGAAACAACATCAGCTGTTACTTGACCTTCACATGTACCTGATACAGTAACAATTTCAGCTTCAACATTACCTTTTAAAGTGCCAGTATCATCTACTGACAAACTATAACACTTAATATCTCCGGTTACTGAACCTAATAATAAAAGCTCTCCTTCAGCAGATATCTTTCCTTTAATTTTCATATCACTTGAAATTATTGATTTTTCTGCATCAGTATTATTTGTTTTTCCTAACATATATGGAAATCCTTCTTTCTAATTTAACTATCAGTATTTTATAATACAATTATTTTACTATAATAAAATTTATGTTACTATAAAATTATATATAATTACCTTATTTGGTATGAATGATGCAAATAACTTGCCATAATTTAATTTCAATAAAATAAGCTTGAGTGATCCAAAATGGCTGAAGAAATAATAGATTTAAGAGAACGCATTGAAAAAATGCGCATAGAAATAGATAAAGAAAGTTTATTACAAAAAGTTAATAATAAACCAATAGAAGTTCATCACCAAATGACAAATACAAATATTTCAATGTCTCTTAAAAATAAAGTTGAAAATGAATATCATCAAAATGGCGTAAATAACGAACTTAATGAATTAAACAGTAATATAAAACTAGATAACAAAGACAAAATATTCCCTTCTGTTAGTCTTTCTGTTAAAAATCCTATTTCTAGTAAGATTTTAGTGGCAATAATAATTTTACAATTATTATCTAATATAGGAATATTATATTTTTTATATCTTGGAATGGAGTAGATTTTGGTTAATACCAAAATAACTGATTTAGGAAAAAAGATGCCTCCCGTAAAAACTGGTCAAAGGTTTGGTGAACGCACATCCAATAGAAAAGTAGGACTGTTTTCAGAGAGAAGATTTCTTATTTTTACAAAAAAAGGGCCAATTGAAATTGCCTTTAAGCGTATTCACTATACTGGAGCCATAATGACTGCTATTGTTGGCATTACTAGTATAGTTTATTGGTCTGCCATGGGAATTTATGCAACAATAGACGTTGCAAATAACCAAGATTTAATAGCTCAAGCCTCTGCAAATGTTCCTAAGCTTATAGAAAACGATTACGACACCTCAGAAAATATTTTAAGTAAGGGTGAGACTAATATTTCAATCCCTATTGAAAACCTAAATTCCATTGATATCAAAAATAAAACATTAACTAATGAAATTTCAAAACCAATAGAACTAGAAACTATTAACAACAAAGTTAATAATCAAGAAAATATTCTTAACACAGCAAAAGCAATTAATACTCTAGCAAACAATAATCCTGTAATTTCAAAAAAAGATGACTTGATTAAAAACAAAAAAATGCCTGAAACTAATAATAGCGATGAGTTTGATAGTTTTTATAATGATAAAACTATTTCTAAATTTAATAATTTTCCTAAAGCACCAATGATTAATGATAAGGTTAAGAACTTTAGATTTATTGCTTCAGTTGACAATGAATTGTTGACTATGGAAAAAGTGTTCAAACTTCTCAATGTTAATATTAAAAGTAAAAATGATAAATTAACAAACGTTAAGGACCTTATAGAAAATAGCTCAAATGTTGATCCTGATAGCAATCAGTTTTTTGCTAGTCTTAAGGAACGTCTTAATTTACTTGCTATTTACAAAGATGCACTCCAGTTTATTCCTTTAAAGCCACCTATGGAACATTATTATATTTCAAGCCAATACGGAAAAAGGAAACATCCTGTTACAGGAAAATATAGAATTCATCATGGAATAGATCTAGCAGGAACATGGCAAGAAAAAATTTCTGTATCTGCTGATGGAACTGTTATTTTTGCTGGATATCATGGAACTTTTGGGAAAGTTATAAGAATAAAACATAGATATGGAATTGTAACTACATATGGCCATTTAGCTAAGATTAATGTTAAAATGGGAGACATAGTTTCAGAAGGCCAAACTATCGGAAAAATGGGACGAACTGGAAGAGTTGATGGAGCACACTTACATTATGAAATTTCAGTTAATGGAAAATCTCAAAATCCTAACTCATATATTAAAGTAGGAAGGAATCTACTCAGTAGAACATCCTTAAAAGAGATCGTAGAAGTTAAATAATTATTTTTTTGGCACAACAAATGCATCTTTAGATATATATATATAAGGAGCATGATGATGAATTTAATAAATAATAAAAATATAAATAATCCAAAAACAATTAAAACTCTATCAAATCTAAATGATTATATTATACAAATTGATTACTTTGATAAAAATGGTAACAAAAAAATTAAAAATAATATTCCTCTTGAATATATATTTAATAAAAAACAAACTAGTATTTAATTACTTCCATTTTTTTTTAAACTAAAAACTCTTCTTCTATTTTCACTAGATGTAATCTTTAAAATATCTCTATATTTAGCAATTGTTCTTCTTGCTATATCCAGTATTTCTGTGCTTAAAATATTTTCTGGTTTATCAACACCAAGAGGCCTTTAGGGTTTCTTGTAAATAAATGTTTAATAAAAATAAAATAGTATTTAATTATTTCCAAATCTTTTTAAATTAGAAGCTCTTCTTCTATGTGCACTAGATGGAATCTTTAGCATATCTCTATATTTAGCAACAGTTCTTCTTGCTATATCCATTCCTTCTTTACTTAAAATATTTGCCAATTTATCATCGCTAAGAGGCTTGCTTGAGATTTCTGAAGATATCAGCTTTTTTATAGTCTCTCTTACTGCTGATGATGCATGCATTTCAGAATCTTCTGAATTTGCTATAGAAGAAGAGAAAAAAGATTTCATAGGTAAAGCACCCCATTCGGTTAAAATTAATTTACCATTAGTTACTCTTGATATAGTACTCTCATGCATGCCTATAGCTTCAGAAATATCTTTTAATATCATCGGTTTCATATGACTTAATCCATGTTTAAAAAAACCAATCTGTTTTTTAACTATTTCAGATACAACTCTTAAAATAGTTTTGTTTCTCTGCTCAACCGCTTTTTTTAACCAACGCGCTTCACCAATTTTTTCTGAAGTAAAATCAATACCCTTTTCATCTAAATTAAAGTTATTCATTTCTTCAATATATTCTTCATCTAGATTAACAGTAGGAAGAGTCGATCCATTAAGATCAATTCTCCAACCTTTTGGTGTTTTTGATATAATCACATCAGGTTGATCAATTAGAACCTCTTCTTGTGTAAAAATTTCTGCTGGTTTAGGATTTAAAGTTTTAATTATTTTTATCATTTCAAATAATTTATTTTCTGTAACACCGCATAATTTGCTAACTTGCTTTATTTTACCAGCAGGTAACATATCAAGGTTATCTATAAGTATTTTAAAAGCATTATTAAAATGGTTATATTCAATTAATTGATATTCTAGGCATTCTGATAAATTTCTTGAAAAAATTCCAGTAGGCTCCAATTTTTGAACTTCAGGTAATATTTTTAAAATCTTATTTTCATCAATATTTAAATCTAAAGCAATTTCAGAAATAGGCGTTAAAAGCCATCCACTGGGATGTAAGTAGTCTATCATTCCAATTGCTATTGCTTTATCAATTTTACTTTTAAAATTTAAGTTTATTTGAGCAATTAAATGATCTCGTAAAGAAATTTTATTTTCTGTTGTTTTTTCAATCACTTCTCCAGCAGAAATTAAATTTCCTTTATTAATGACCTCTTTTTCATATAATTTTTTATTTTCAGATTTAAAGTCAGATGAAATATGACTATCAAAAGTATTTTGCAACTCTGTTAAATTCTCATTATGAAGAGGATCAGAAGTATTATTTAAATTTTCACATATATCAGGAGTATCCTTTTCAGCATTATTAGATTGACTAATTTCATTAGTACCAACCTTTTCTTTTAAAAAAGGATTTTCTAATTGGGCATTCTCAATGAATTCAGTTAATTCAATATTAGATAACTGAAGTAATTTAATAGCTTGCTGTAATTGTGGTGTCATTATTAATGACTGATTTTGCTTTAATTTTAACTGCTGACCTAATTTCATTTTTATCTCCACAACTCTTATTAAGAATTAATTTATTAGATAAAAACAATTAAAGTAGTATAAATCAAAGTCTTAATTTGACATAAAAACAGTGTCGAATTAATGACAGTTTAAATTAAAAAGAAAATATTATTGATTAAAAAATAATTATTTATAATCAATAACTTAATAGGAAAATAAATTAACTTTATTTTTAAAAAAAATGATTTAATATTAAATAATATTAATAATATGGTGTTTGTATTTATTCTAAAGTCATATAATTGACATTTAAAAACATAGAAAAATGACAATGAAGCAATTAAAAAAGCCTGTAAATTCTCCTAAAATAGTACCTGCAATTAAAAATTGTAAAAATTGTCGAATAATACGTACTTTTTTGTTAGCAGTTTTATTTATTGTCCTATTAGGGTTAATTAAAAGTGATCAGCTACATTATTTAAAAATTATTACTCCCACAAATGCAGCTATATTCATTATAGGACTAGGATGTATTTTATTTATCTTTAAAATAATTAAACACCACTTAGAAAAAAAATAAAACCATTATTTTCTATCACGAACTAATCTAACATAATTAGGAATAAACCCTGGAAACCTCCCGAAAGTGTGGCCAGTATAAAAATTAACAGTCCACATGAACTTAGGTTGCCATGAATTTATATCACTTGTCCAAAATGATTCAGCTGGTGTATTTGGAAAAATATTAGAGTTTATTTTTTCATTAGCGCATTTTTTACAAACTAATTTCTCTAGTTCATATCTATTTGGCAATCTCCATACACCCCCTAATTGTTTGCCCGCTGCTTCTATAGCTTGATTAACTTCATTAAGTTTAATTTTCAAAGCTTTCCCTACACATGTCTTGTTTTGCCAGACCATTCCGACAGGACATGTAAGCCATTCAATTTTTTGACTTAGATCAATAACATAAAAACCTCTAGAGATAAAATCACTCGCATAAATATTATTGAAATTAGAAGAAATACATAATATTATAAAAGCAACACATGATTTGTAGGATTTGTTTTTAATAGTAGACATTGAAAACCTCTATTAGTAGTTTTTTTTGTATAAATTAAACTTTGGTCTCATTCTTGCAGAATTTGTGCCTAATATCATTATTTTAATAATAAAAGGCAAAAAAATGGATATAGCTTCTTTAATTGGTCTTGTAGGATGTCTAGGAATGATAGCAGGTGCAATGATTTCATCAGGTGGAATTGGAATGTTTGTTGACGTCCCATCGCTGTTGATTGTTATTGGTGGAACTTTTTTTGCAGTAATGTACAGATCTACATTACCAACTTTTTTATCATCATTTGGCACCTTGGTTAAAATTTTCTTGCCAGGGGCAAAAAAACATGACGAATTAATTACAAGACTGACTGAGTTAGCAGGCATTGCAAGAAAAGATGGTATGATGGCTCTTGAAGGTCAAGAAGTTCCTGATAAATTTTTTGAAAAAGGTCTGCAAATGCTTGTTGATGGCGCAGATGAAACTAAGTTAACAGCTCAACTTAATCGAGAAATTAAAGCTATGAAAGCCAGACATGAAGATATGACTGGAGTTTTTCAAGCATGGGTTGATCTAGCACCTGCAATGGGAATGATTGGAACCTTAGTTGGACTTGTTGCTATGTTGGGAAACATGGCTGATCCGAAGGCAATTGGCCCAGCTATGGCTGTAGCATTACTTACAACACTTTATGGGGCCATGGTTGCAAACTGTATTTTCATGCCTGTAGTTACAAAATTAGAAGGCTATTCTACACATGAATTATTGTATAGAGAAATGGTTGTAATGGGATTGAAATTTATATCTAGAGGTGAGAGTCCAAGAAATATAACAGACCAATTAGTTGCTAACTTGCCTCCTAAAATACAAGCTAAATTAGAAGCAGAAGCAGCTTAACTTATTTAAACTTTTTGGAGTTTGTAATGGCCGAAGCACAAGTTATAGCAGAAGATGATGAAGAACAGGAAGAGTGTCCCAAATGTCCTCCTCAAGGAGCTCCTGCATGGATGGCAACTTTCGCTGATATGGCTACATTACTTATGGCCTTCTTTGTTTTAATTTTATCCTTTGCTGAATTCAATGTTCCTAAATTTAAACAAATTAGTGGTAGCTTAAAAAACGCATTTGGTGTTCAAAAAATGGTTCCAGTTGTAGAACAACCGAAAGGAACAACTGTACTATCACTAAATTTTAGCCCTTCACCAGAAGCATCGGTTACAAAAAACATGAAACAGCAAACGACTGAAGCTGATCAAAAAAATTTAGATATGAAATCAGAAATTGATGAAGGTAAAAGCAAAAGTACTTCAAAAGAAGTTATGAATGCAAAACAATTAGCAGAAACTATTAAAGAAAAAACCTCCTCAGAAGACATAAAAGTAGAGGTAATTGATGATAAAGTATTAGTTAGTATCCAAACAGAAAATAAAGATAGCACCCAGATATCAAAGTTAATTAAAGATACTTTGGAAGTTGTAGAAAAAGCTAGAGAAGATACTGGAGCAACTGAAACAGATGTGTTGATTGGTGGGATTGATAAAAACATTCAATCAATGGCATCATCAAACGATGAAAATAAATTGCTTAAAGAAAAAATTGAAGAACTTGAAAAAGAAACTTCTCAAGATAATGCAGCTAATAAAGAAAAATCTAAAAAAGCAGATTATAGTGAAGATCAATTAAGAGTTGCTCTTAAACAAGAGATTGGGCAAGGATTAGCTGAAATTCAAAGAGAAAAAGATAGAGTTATTGTAACCGTAGGATCTGCTGGAGCTTTTGGATCAGGATCTGCAACACTAACAAAACAGGCAAAAGCAATAATGCAAAAAATTGCCAAAGTAAGTGGAGAAGGAGCTGGTCAGGTAAATGTATCAGGTCATACAGATGATGTTCCACTTATATTTGGAGGAAAGTATCGTGATAATTGGGATTTAGCTGCGGCAAGAGCAGCAAGTGTCGTTCAAGAATTATCGAAAACTAATACAATTCCAATGGAAAAATTAAAAGCCATCAGCTTTGGTGAAACTAAACCACTAGAGCAAAATGATTCAGCTAAAGGAAGAGCTAAGAATAGAAGGATTGAAATTGAAATAAAATATTGATAATATAACAATAATATAATTTATTGTAATTATAACTTTAGGATAATTTTGTGGCTGAAGAAAATATAAATGAGGAAAGTTATTCAATTGAAGCAATTTCAAATTTAGAAAGAGCAATTGAAGAATTTGCAGAAATCATAGAAGATATTAAATCTTTAGATGCTAATATTAAAGTTTTTAATTCACTTCAACTAATGATGAATGGTAGAAGAAAAAGATTAGGTGATTTAGGAAATGTAGAATCTCCTGACGATCCAATGAAAGTGCAATTAATGGTATATAATAAAGAATATATCGAAGAAATATTAGAATTTATAAAGCAAAATGGCTTTCCTGCTAAAAATGAAGCAGGGTCTCAATATATCAATATCAGAGTCCCAAAACCTTCGAGAATGCAATTAGAAGAAATTGGTGATGATTTGATGAGACGGACAAATGCAGCCTGTTCAAAGTTAACTAAGATTAAAACCAATACTGGATTAAGAATCAAGGCTGCGAGTGAAAAAGAATTCATTGAAGCAAGAATAGCTGGGATTGCTTCCAAAAAAATTGAATTAGCTTTTGACAGATCTACTAAAGAAATTAGAATTATGGGTTTAATGAAAAGAAAAAGTATATTAGGTAGTTTTTTTACAACTGTTGAAAGAGATGATCCCGATCTTCTAAAAGAAATAGCCAAAAGAGCTAAATTAGAAGCACAAAGATTAGAGGCTGAAAAACTAAAATCATTAGAACTAGAAAAAATTTCTAATGAAAACAATGATGATCAAAAAGAAAATACAGATATTGTTTTAGATAAAGATAATGACCAAGATTTATCAGTAAATCAGGCCTAATTTATTAAATCAACCTTCAACATATGGGTTGTTTCCTTTTCTTAACATTAAACGAATAGGCAATCCAGCTAAGTCAAAATCATCCATAAGTGAAGATACAATAAAACGGCTATAGCTATCAGGCAAATTTTCTGGACTAGACATAAATAAAGCAAATGTTGGAGGCCTAACATTAACTTGTGTTATGTATCTAATTCTATTTCTCTTACCTTTATATAAAGGAGCTGGGTTGTTTTCAATAATAGGACTTAACCACCTATTTAATTTTCCAGTTGAAATTCTTATATCTAACCGTCTTCTAATATCCAAAGAAATATTCATTAAGCTTTTTATACCGTTTCCATGAAGACCAGATATGAAGGCAACAGGAACATCTCTTATTTGAGATAAAGAATTTTGTAATTGATGAAAAATATTATTTTTGGTCTCTTCTTTATTAATTACCTTATCCCACATATTGGCACCAATAATTAAGCCTCTGCCCTCACCAACTATCATTCTTGCAATTACTAGGTCTTGCTTTTCTAAACCAACAGAAGCATCAAAAAGTAATATACAAATATTACTATATTTAATAGATTTTAAAGTATCCGATATCATACTTTTTTCAATTGCATCTGAAATTTTAGATTTTCTTCTTAGGCCTGCGGTATCAACAATACAAAAAGATTGTTTGTTGTGAGTCCATGAAACTTCAATTGCATCTCTAGTTATACCTGCTTTTGATCCAGTAACCACTCTTTTTTGATCAACAATACTATTCAATAAAGTAGATTTACCTGTATTAGGTCTTCCAATTATTCCAAGTCTAATAGTAGGGAAAAGATCTGTATCAGTTTCATTTATTATGGTGTTATCTATATTTAAATTATCAATTAAAGGAATTTTATCTTTTAATTCATCGTATAGATCTGACAAACCTTCTCCATGCTCTGCGGAGAAAGGAACACTCACTTCAAAACCTAATGAGGAACTTTCAGTAAGACCTAACATACCTCCAGAACCTTCACATTTATTTACAAGTATTATGACCGGTTTGTTACTGATTTTAAGCTTTTTTGAGAATGTTTTTTCAGCAGGAAGTACTCCAGCTCTTCCATCAATCACAAATATTACTAAATCCGATTCTTCTATTGCTACATTAGTTTGAAATTTAATTTCATTGTCTAGATTTCCCTTTAAAGTATCGTCTATACCAGCTGTATCAATTAAAATGAATTCTAGATCAGCAAGTTTAGCAGTGCCATATTTTCTATCTCTAGTTACACCCGGCTGATCATTAACTATTGCATTACGAGATCCAACCAATCGATTAAATAAAGTAGATTTTCCAACATTTGGTCTACCTACTAATGCAACTTTAAACATTAATTAAGCCTTAAAATTTAAGAAATAAAGGTTATTCATAAGCCAATAATTTTCCATCGGCTCTAAGAAAAAATATTTTTTTATTCACTGCAATAGGCGAAATAGCTAACTTTCCAATTGATAGAATATCCATTTCAATACCTTTGTCAGCATCTAAAATCCTAATATTGCCATAATGATCAGGAAATAATAATTTAGAATCAGCTAATAATGGAGCTTTATAAATAGCTATAGCTTCATCTGAAAAATATGAATCTACATTAATTTTACTTTCATATTTATTTTGCCATCTAACTTCACCTGTAAATCTATCAACAGCAACTAAGATGCCCATATTTCCTATAATAAATATAGTTTTACCAGACAATATAGGTGTTTCAATTCCTCCTATGGGTAAAGTCCATATTTTTTCAGCAGTTTCAATATCAAAAGCAGATGTATAACCAGATTGAGAAACAACATAAACTATACCCTCAAAATAAATAGGGTTTCCTACTATATCACCAGTATGAAACACCTTTGGTAACTGTGACCTTGAAGAAATATTATCAGACCAGATAATTTTTCCAGACATTAATGATAAAACAAAAAAACTTCCACCTGTACCAGGAACAATCACTTTATCTTTTGCAATAATTGGTCTAGCCAACGTATAAACTGAATTATAATCAGTACTCAATGAAGTCTTCCAATTAATTTTACCATCATTACTATTAATAGAAAAAACATCACCTACATAGTCACTTAATAAAATCTGTTTTTCAAAAAACGTAATACCACCTCTGAAAGGTAGTTTAAATGTTCTTTTCCAATTAACCTTTCCCGTAATACCATTAACTGAAAAAAGTTCATTATTCCCTGAATGTATATATATATTAATAACATCTTTACTAATGTATTCTCCTGCAATAGAAGGAGGCCCTATAATTGCATTCTCTGGGTCTTCAAAAATATTATTTTTCCAAACTATCTTTCCATTGTTAGAATTAACTTTTAAAAGTTGACCATTACTATTAATCAAATAAATACTTGATAATATAAAAATTGGTTCTGGAAAAAGAGGATTTGTATCTTCAATCTTTTGGTCTGTATTAATATCCCATATTTTTTTTAATGGAAAACTAACTTTTGAATTGGATAGGTTGTTTGATTTAGCATTAAAGTTATTCAAATTATTTAAAGGAGGATTTAATTCAGCATTATATTTTTTAGAATCTTTTATAAAAGAAACTATATTTTGTTTTTCAAACACATAACTTGAATTACTCATATCTATTTCTTCAACAGAGGAGCATCCAATTAAAAAAAATAAAATAAGTACATTTGCTATTTTATTCATTATTACCATACAGTTGATTAATTAACGATAATCTATTTTTTTGCTCAAGAGAAATATCTTTTCTAGCTAATAATTTTTCTAAAGCTACTTTAGCTTCGTTTGTCTTATCAAAGTTAATAAACAGCATTATCTCTAATTCTGCTGCTAATGATTGAAGTTTACTAGGACTATTTAAAATTGGTTTCAATCGTTCATGCAACTCATCAAATGAGCTTACGTTATCTCTAATAACTGATAAAAATCTAGCCAAATACCGATAATAATCTTCAAAATCAATATTATTATAAATGATTTCATAATTTGATATCATCTGCTTTATGTCATTATTTTTAAAATATGATTCTGCAAGACCAAAAGTAGAAAGCATAGAATAACCATTAGATTTTTCAGAACGATTATTTTTAAATAATTCAATACTTTCTTTGAATTTATTTTCTTCTAATTTAGCTAAAGAACTAAAAAAGTATTGCGACTCTTCATTTAATTTATTTTTAGACCAAGTATTGAAACCTTGATATCCTAGGATTGAACATATTAATAAAATAATAAAACCAATAATAAATTTCCCGTATTTTTTCCATATTTGAAGCATTTGATCTTGTCTTAGATCTTCAGAAACTTCATCAAAAATATCAGCCATATAAAACCTATTTATTTATTAAAATATTACACTAATCAAATTTGACTAATTATTAGTCTCTAAAATAAAAAAAATCAATTGATTAAGTTTATCTTATTAGAATATCGTAACCTGACAATATATAGGAATGCATTAATGCAAATTTTAAATTTTACAAAAAAATCTAATTACTTTTTAAATAAAGATAATATTTCAAAAAATAACAATAATAAAAAACAATCAGATAACAGTATTATATATTTTTCAAAAAATGAATTAACCTTAATATTAAGCCTATATAGCAAACAAGTCTCATCAGGACTTTGGAAAGACTATGCTATTGATAGCAAACACGACATTGCTGTTTTTTCAATTTATAGACATACGCATGATCAAGCACTTTATCAAATTATAAAAAACAGTAAGAAAGGTCATAGAAACAATCCTGTTTTTATAATAAAAGATTATAATAAAGTTTTAGATAAAGGTAAAATTTTATCTCAAATACTATCTAGATTTGAAAAAAAAATAGAATTAAAAAAATATAATTCACATTAAGTTTTATATTTTCATTTTAAATTATATATTGTACTTTATAAAAATATTATTTTTAATAAATTGATGGAATTTAATAATGGATAGAATTAAAATTGGTAAAATACAAAACTATTTAAGAACTTCACTCGGCTCTAAAAATATTAAAGTTGAAGGAAGAGAAAATAAGTTAGATTCAGCGGATGTAACTATTAACGGTGATTTTGTTGGCGTGATTTTTGAAGACAATGAAGATGGTGATACATGTTATCATTTCAATATGACCATATTAGATTTGGATATTAATTGAATGAATTTTATTAGAACTTGAATAATTATTTTATACCAAAGATAAAATATCTTGTATTATGATATTTAATGTTTCTAAGTAAGTAGACAAATAGAAAAAAGCTAATCCAAACAGCCCTATAAGAAGAATAAAAACAGTTGGCTTTAATTTGAACCAATTTAATTTATTTCTAACCACTTTATATTCTTTTTCTTTTGAATAGGTAACTTTTTCTAATTTTTCTACAGTTGAAGATATATCTGATATAACGTCTAAAATTTCATTAAATTTATTTGCAAGTATTCTGAATTGAGCATCATAGCTATTATTTAATTGATTATTTTTACTATGATCAAAATCAATATTCTTTTTAACTATATTGTCTTCATTCGGAAGA
>CAJJBL010000066.1 GCA_905182395.1 alpha proteobacterium SCGC AAA536-G10
GAGCGACACTTAAAATGGGCGAGGCTGAAAAAAAACAAAACATACAACATGTCATCATGAATGCTCGCAAATATACAGGCTTTCAATTAATTGGAAATAGAATTTTTAAACCATTTGTATAATAAGCAATTAATATTAATAAAATTATATTACATATTGATCTAAGAAATTGTAATTGCCAAAAAGTAGTTTCAGAAGACATCATTTTGATAAGCGCATCCTGTAACGATAAGATAAGTACACCAAAAATTAGAAGTGTAAGAGCTAATAATGGATTGTCATCATTTTGAGAATCTAAAATATTTAATTTCATAATATATATATAAAATAAATTTGATAAAACACCTAAAATTTTAAAGTATTAATTTGCATTATATTTTCTATTAAATTTATTATGTCTATAAATTATATCTTCTGACCCTTCGCTCTTTATATAAGATAAAACAGATATGATTTGACCGTCTAATAAAATCTTCTCGTAAGCAGGAATATTATTTGGATATATTTCTCCAATAAAGTTCTCAACACCATATTTAGTAATCTTAAATAGATAATTATCCGAATGATGCCAAGTATGACCCGGTTGGTCATGAGGAGGAGCTGGAAAGATACCATTTGGAAGCTTAGATCGACATTTAACTGGTCCTTCTAAATTAACTACGTGGCAAGAAGAACAATTGTTAACATAATTCTTTACCTGCATTTACAATTGAGGCTTCTTTGTATTTTAAAATGATATCCACATCTACTTTAGTTGGAAATGAATATGAAGTTATTAAAGTTAGATTTACTATTAATAGAGTAATAAAAATTATAGTTATATTTTTTTATCATAAATAAAATATTATTTTTAAAATGATGTCCTCTAAGTATTTAATCTAATAAATGAACAAACTAATAAGATGGCAAATTTTAATCATTTTAATAATTATTTATATCCTTTTCAGATTTTCTTTTAGAGAACCATTTTAAACAAAATGATATTATTATAGAGTAAATAGCTAAAGTTACTAAAGAATGGTGCCAAACAGAAATAACTTGATAATCAAAAATGTTTTCATTCTCTTGAAAAAATAAAGTTAAAGCATTGAAAAAAGAACCTAACCCAAGAGGAAGAAAGAATATTAAGCTTCCATCTACAAGTTCTAAACATATAAGTAGAATCCCTGCTATAATCCAAAATTCTGGCAAGAACAGCCAATATGATAAAGACATATAAACATCCATTTACTTCCCCTTCTTTGTAAGAGAATGCATTAATGTTTCTATTCCACCTAGTATTCCAGTTATGTCAGTGGGCAATATTAAAGTTTTAGAAGATGGAGAACTTGCTAGCACACCAATTGCATCCACTTGTCTTTTCATTATTTCAAAATTAATCGCCGGCTGACCATTTTTAGCTATCGCCTCCGCCAATAAATGTGTTTGCTCAGCATCGGCCTTAGCTTTAGCTTTAATTGAATAAGCATCTGCATCTGCAGTTATTTTTATAGCCTCAGCTTCTCTTTGAGCCTCATAAAGCTTTGCATCAGCTTTCAATTCTACTGAACGCTTTTCACCTTCTGCTTCTGCAATAGTTGCTCTTCTCGTTCTTTCGGCGTTTAATTGTTGCCTTTGAGATGTTCTAGTTTGTTCATCAACTATAATATCAGTTATTTCAGTCCTTGTGATTTCAATACCCCAAACTTCTGCAGCTTGCTGTAAATTTTTTGAAATTTCCTCATTCATAGAATCTCTACTTGACTGGAGGTCATCTAATTCAAGACGACCTGCTGCTGACCTAACAATGGATGTAGCAGCAGTATTAATAGCTGATTGTACATCTCTAATTCGGTAAACGGATCTACTAGCGTCAACTAATCTATAAAAAACAGTAGTTTCCAGCTTAACTTCTACATTATCTTTAGAGATCACAGAAATCGTAAACTCTTTTAGTTGTCTTTCTAGAATACTTATTTTATGAGCAACTTTATCTAAATAAGGAATAATAATAGATAAGCCTGCACTAAGTGTTTTGGAATATTTTCCAAATCTCTCAATTATAAAAACATCTGATTGGGGAACAATTTTTACTCCTAAGTAAATTGTAAGAATTACAAATCCGAAAAAAAGTATAGATATAATGCTGCTAAGATTATAAAAAACTTCCATAGAACCATTCTCCTGTTTAATAACAATTATAATTACTTTATATCATTTTACTTAAAATAGTATTTTTTATAATGATTTTTACTAACATTTACCGAAGTCAAAATTAAACTTAAAATACAATACTATTAAAACAAAAATTCTTATTAAAAATAATAAAATAATATTTTTAAAAGATATTATCGATTATAATTGCCATTTATTTATAAAATTTTCTTTGTAAATATTCAAAAGTTATTTTTTAGAAATATGTTTTTTATATAAATTACTTACTTTATCTTTATAATCCTTGATAATAATATGCCTTTTAATTTTTAGAGTTGGTGTTAACTGGTTATTTTCAAAATTAAAACTTTTTGCAGTTAATATAAATTTTCTAATTTTTTTATTCTGAGATAATTTTTTATTTACTGAAGTTAAAATTTCTTGAAATATATGATGCAAACTTTTTATATCACCATCAGCTTTATAAATTAATTCATCGTTAGGAACTATAATGGCAATTAAAAAAGGTTTGTTGTTACCATATACCATTACTTGTTCTACTTCATCATAAGATAATAATGAATTTTCTATTGGAACAGGAGCTATGTTTTCTCCACCGGAGTTAACAATCATCTCATTTATTCTTCCGATGATCTTTATATAATTATCTTCATCTATTGACCCTAAATCCCCAGTATGTAACCAACCATTTACTATAGTTTTTTTTGTATTTATTTCATCTTTCCAATAACCCTTCATTACTGAATTACCCTTAACTAGTATTTCATTTTCTTTAGATAACTTTACTTCAAGCCCCTTAATAACAAGGCCAACACTATCTAACTTTACTCTATTTATTGGGTTAGCCGATATAAGTGGAGAACATTCAGTTTGCCCATAACCTTGAAGTATATTTATTCCTAAAGCATTAAAAAACAATCCAACTTGTATATTTAATGCAGCTCCCCCAGAAATAAATGTTTGTAATTTGCCACCAAATTTATTTTTAATTTTTTTTCTTACAGTGATTGTAAGAAAAATATCAATTAATTTTTCTAATAAATTAAGATTAGAATATTGAAATTTTTTAATTCCTAATTCAACTGTCTTTAAAAATAATTTTTGCGATATCTTGTTTTGATATAACAATTGATTATTAATTTTTTTATATAAAACTTCATATAATCTAGGAACTGCAACCATTAAAGTAGGCTTTACAGTTAAAAGATCATCAACTATGTGATCGCGATTTTTATTAAAATAAATATCTGCACCTATATATAAAGGCAACAAAAAGCCTGCAGTATGTTCATAAGCATGAGACAATGGTATAATTGATAAAAATCTATGATATTTTACATTAATATCTCTAACTAGCAATTCAGCACCTTCTATATTTGTTATAATTGATTTATGAGTAAGCATAACGCCTTTTGGCAAACTACTTGTTCCCGAAGTATAGATCAAACAGATAACATCTTCAGCTTTTAACTTATTTACATACAAATTTAAAAAGTCTTTTTTTAAGACACTATTAGATCCGATTTTTCTTAATTCATTGAAACTTAAAATTTCAATGTTCTGTTTTGAATAATTCTTTTCCTCAAATGGATCAAAACAAACAATAGATTTAATTTTTTTTAATTTTGGAATTATTTTGAGAATAGTATGTAATAATTTTGCATTAGTAAAAATTAAAGATGACTCAGAATGAGACAGAATATGATAAAGTTCATCTTCATTGCTAGAAATGTAACCAGGGACAGTAACGCCACCTAATGACATTATAGCCAAGTCTGCAACACACCATTGATAACTATTATCAGATATTATTGAAACTTTGTCATTTTTCTTAATTCCAATTTTATCTAGACCTAAAGACAAATTAATAACCATATCTTTACTTTCATTCCAAGTAATATGATCCCATTTGTTATTATTTTTAAATCCAAAAAGAGTTTTATTTTTATAAATTTCTGATTTTTGAAAAAATAGAGACGGTATAGTATTCATTGCCTAACCTTAAAGTTTTTACCTACTAATTAATAATATATGATGTTTTAAAAAAAACTATTTTTTAAATATCAAATACAGTAAAGTTTTTAAGAGTAATTTTTATTTAGGAAAATTAGTTATATTTAGTAAAGTTTTATTTTTTTCAATTATTCCTATTATTTTAACATTGATATTCATGGTATTTTTTAAAGAAAAAATAAACCTAACAAGTAATTTTCAAACAAACTCAATTGGCGCTGATGTAAATAAATATCTAAATAATAAGGAAAAAGAATTTAACAATATTAAAGAAGGTGTAAAAAAAAGAATAATTTGGTTTAAAGAAGACAATAAGAAAACACCTATTTCAATCATCTATATTCATGGTTTTTCTGCAAGTTCAGAAGAAATTCGTCCTCTTCCCGATTTAATTGCAAACAAATTAAAAGCAAATATTTTCTACACAAGATTAAAAGGGCACGGTAGAGATGCTAATGATATGGGGCAAGCTTCAATCAAGTCCTGGTTAAATGACTTGCATGAAGCAATTGAAGTAGGTTCCAGAATTGGTAAACGTATATTAGTAATATCTACTTCAACAGGAGGAACTTTGAGTTCAATTGCTGCTTTGGATAAAGGATTATCAAAAAATATTTTAGGTTTTGTATTTATCTCGCCTAACTTTGGTATAAATAATAAATACGCCAGCATGTTAACTTGGCCATTATCTAAATATTGGTTAGGTTTATTTATTGGTGACACTAGAAATTCAACCCCAAGAAATAAATTAAATTCTAAATTCTGGACTCTTAATTATCCTACTACAGCACTTATACCAATGGCCAAGTTAGTTAAAATAATAAAGCAAAAAAACTTTCAAAACGTAACCATACCAGCTCTATTTTACTTTTCATTAAATGACAAAGTTGTTGATCCACAAAAAACTATTAACTTCATCTCACAATGGGGAGGGAAAAGTAAGACTATTAATGTGAAGATGACAGAATATGACGATAAATACTCTCACATTGTTGCCGGGGATATAATTTCTCCAAAACAAACTGAGAAAGCATTTTCTGAAATAACTTATTGGATAAAAGATATTAATAAAAAATGAAATTAAATAAATGAAGTGTTGATCCCTAAGAGATTCATACTCATGTTGCAGCGATAAAAGCTATTTAAATGCAGTTTTACGACCTATAAATTTTAGAATCAAGCCATATAGCGGTCAAATGTTTACATGTGCTTCAACTTTATAGGTAAAAAAAATGGAACAGATTGTTTTCAAAATAATTCTATTTTTTTTGTAATAAAGAGTTTTTAAGCATAACCCCAACTACAAGCATTTTTGGAATAACAACTGTAACTAGGTTGTGGATAGGAATATTAATATCAACTTTATTATTAGGATTTGTTTTGATATTGATGTCATTTAGCAAAGGTTCAATCATAATTTCAGTTCTTTTATTTAAAAATGACATATTATTTTTAAACAAACTTTTATCTAAACCAGAAAACATCCCCCATATTAATGATAAAAAAGAAGGCCACTTTGATAGTTCAACATATAGACCAGGCGGAAATGGAATATATTCATTGGTATTTATAAACATTTCTGATAAAGAATTGATAGATGCAAAGGTTTCTTTACTAATTAAATGAGAAATATCATTTTGTGTTATTTTGCTTTCAACCAAAATATTATCTTTTAAAAAAGTATTTTGGTCATAAGCTTTTAGAAAAGATGACAAACCAATAAGATTTTTTGAATTTCCAGTATTATATTTTTCAATAATTTTAATAATCTCTATTTTTTCTTCTTTTTTTATACCTATGGATTTAAGAATGTGATCTGGAATTTTAGGTAATTTCTGAATTTGAATACTATCTATTATTTGAGGTTGTACTTTTTCAAGTTTACCAGACATATATAATGTTTTTGAAGAATCCCAAACCCATTCTAAGCTTCCATCAATAGTTGCAAGATACCGCCATATTGTATTAACCGCTTTAAGATTTAATGATTTTCTTAAATCAGAGTAAATCAAGGCTATATTGCCCTGAGCATCTTTTTCTTTGATTTCATACATTAATACAAATCCTAAATATTTCTTAAAACATTTTAATTATCTAGACTTTTTCTATATCAGTAAAGAAAAGAGATACAAAAATAGCTTTTGATAGCTAAAGTGTTTCCCCCTAGTTATTGCCGTCATAAAATGCCCTCAAATTCTAATTCTATGCCCTATAATTAGCGTAAAAAGGTATATTAAAAAAAGTAGTTTCTTTATAACCAAATAAACCTTTAACAAAGGCTAAAATAAAATAGCAAAAAAAGATGCAAAAATCTCTTGTAGGTAATTGATATATATATAGGAAAATTAAGTGGTGATCCCTACGAGATTCGAACTCGTATTGCCGCCGTGAAAGGGCGATGTCCTAACCGTTAGACGAAGGGACCACATAGTAGTATTAATTAACTTTAATTAATAAAAAAATCAAGTGTCATCTGAATAAATAATATCATCTAACATAAACTCAACAGAATTAGAATTATTCCATGTATCAATATTAAGTTTCCCTAAAAAATTGAAGTTAATATTTTCATAATTATTAAAAACAGCATTTAATTTACTATTAGATATGTTGAATTTTTTTACCTTTAATTTTTTTGAAGAGCCATCACTTATATAAAAAGAGATATGTTCATTATTAGAACCAAATTTTCTTAAGGAATAAATTTTAGCATTAGGTATGATAAATTTAGGCTCTTCAATTCCTGTACCCCATGGCCCTAATTTAATAATCCATTCAGCTAATTCTAAGGTGCAACCTGCAATAGAAATAACTGAAGCTACTGTGAAAGAAACTCTTGGTATTCCCTGCTCCATTATTTGATCGACTTTATTAATAAGAAAATTATTAAACGCATTAATTTTACTATCTTTAACAGTAAAACCTGCAGCCATGTCATGTCCGCCACCAGAACTAAGAATATTTAGGTTTAATGCCTCTATTATTATTTCGCCCAGAGGAATACCAAAAAGAGATCTTCCAGAGCCTTTTCCAATTCCATTTTTATCTAAAGCAATAATACAAACTGGCCTATTATAAGTTTCTTTCATTCTGCCTGCAATAATTCCAATTACACCTTCATGATAATCAGACGAGAAAACAACAATAGCACTAGGAATGACATTATTATTATTGGAAATTAACTTTTCAATTTGGCCTACAACTGAACTTTCAAGTTCAGATGTTATAAATCGTCTTTTTTTATTTAAATCATCTAATTTTTGGGCTAATTCAATAGATTTGTTAATATCTTTTTCTTTTAAAAGTTTTACACCTAAGTCACTGGCACCAATTCTTCCACCAGCATTAATTCTTGGACCCAAAGAAAACCCTAAAGCTTGCGTGTTTGGGGCATTACTTAATTTGCTAACATCACAAAGAGCCTTGATGCCAGGGTTTTCTCTTTTTTTCATAATTGATAAGCCTTGCTTCACAAAAGCTCTATTTACACCTGTCAATGGAACCACATCACAAACAGTTCCTAAAGCTACTAAATCAAGAAACATAAATAAATTTGGCTCTTTCTTTTTTTTAAAAAACCCTCTTTGTCTTAACTCTCTATTTAGTCCAATTAAAAAGATAAAGGTAACACCTGCTGCACATAAATCTTCATATCCCTTATGAGTATCTAGTCTTTTAGGATTAATAATAGCGTACGCGGGAGGTAAAGTAGTATCTGGTAAATGATGATCTATAACTATTAAATCAATGTTAACAGAGCTCATTGCTTTTAAAGGTTCAAAGGATGATATTCCACAATCAACTGTTATTATTAACTCTGCCCCCTTTTTATAAAGACCTTTTAAGGCGTCTTCATTTGGACCATATCCTTCTAAAAATCTATCAGGGATATGGATAAATGTTGTTAAACCACAATATTCTAAATAACTTGAAATAATTGCAGCTGAAGTTGCTCCATCTACATCATAATCACCAAAGATACCAATAGGACGGCCATTAACAACTTCATCAGCCAACCTTTTTACTCCTTTTTCAAGGTCTTTAAACAAAAATGGTTCAGGCAATAAATTTTTTAACTTTGGAGAAAAATAATCATCGAATTTTTCGATTGTTATTCCATTGAATGATAAATATGGAACTAAAATATTAGGTATTTCATATTTTTGATATAAATAATCGGCAAACCTCTGTGAATTATCATCAAAAGTCAAGAGGCTCCATTCTGCATCAGCAACTGATACTTTTTCTTTAAACAACTTAATTTTTGAAAATGACATTATTTTATAGAACTTATCTTATAAATAAATACTTAAACACACAGGTTCTTTTATAATACCTTCTATATTCTCAATAGAATTAAGGGCTTTATCTAAAACAAGTTTATTAGCTTCATGAGTTACTATAATTAAATCAGCAGTCTTATCTGATGGATTAAGTTTTTGGATAAAGCTTTCAATAGAAAGATCATAATTTTTAAAAATAGATGTAAGGTCAGCTAATACACCAGATTTATCAAGCACAGTAAATCTTAAGTAAAACTTTAAATTATCTCTATAACCAATTGATTTAAAGTTATCTTCTATATCTACAGACTTTCTTCCAAAAGGATATGATTTTGCTTGATTAGCAAAATCAATAATATCTGCTAAAACAGCAGAAGCAGTAGGCTCCCCTCCTGCTCCAGCTCCAGTGATCATCACAGGACCAGCAAGACTTGATTCAATTTGCACAGCGTTTGTAACTCCAGAAACATTTGCCAAACCATAATTATGAGGAATTAACCATGGCTCAACTGAGCAAAATAGGTCTTTATTTCCATCTTCATTATCTAACAACAAAGAATTTCCTAATAATTTAATTTTATAACCTAGATCATTGCAATTTTTTATATCATTGATTGTTATATTCCTTATTCCTTTTATGGATAAAGATTTAATATCTGGCATTTTACCATAAGCAAGAGCTGAAAGAATTAAAGTTTTATGAGCAGCATCTATTCCATCAACATCAAAAGCAGGATCAGCTTCAGCATATCCTTTCTCTTGAGCTATAGTTAAAACTTCATCAAAAGTTTTATTAGTTAACTCCATTTCAGATAAAATATAATTTGCTGTTCCATTCAAAATACCAGTAACTTTAGTAATTTTATTTACTACTAACCCCTCTCTAATTAGCTTTAATATTGGGATGCCACCTGCTACAGAGGCTTCGAATGAAAAGAACAAATCATTTAACTCAGCTAAATGAGCTAATTCTTTTCCAGACTTAGCAATCAAAGCCTTATTAGCCGTAATAAGAGCTTTTTTATTATTTAAAGCTGAAAAACATACATCATAAGCAACTCCACTATCACCACCAATTAATTCAACAATAACATCTATATCATCTGAAGCTGTCATAGATACAGCGTCATCAAAGAAAGGTACTGCAGATAAATCTACTTTTCTTTTCTTATCTTTAGACTTGGCTGAGACACCCCTTAACTCTATAGGGAACAGATCATTTTGAACTCTAAATCCATTGATTAGCTGATAAGCGACCTCTTCACCAACATTGCCAATACCTGCTATTCCAATTCTAATAGGTTTCATAATATAATCCTCAATTTAATCTAATTTCATTTTAATATATAGAATATAAAAAAATATGTTGAAATAAAAAAAAGGTGCGCAATGCACACCTTTTTAAAAATATGTTGATAAGTTTTAACGTTTTGAAAATTGAAAGCTTTTTCTAGCTTTCGCTCTTCCATACTTTTTACGCTCAACAACTCTGGAATCCCTTGTTAACATTCCTGC
>CAJJBL010000067.1 GCA_905182395.1 alpha proteobacterium SCGC AAA536-G10
TCTTTATAAGCTTTTGCAGCTTTTTCCATATGTTTTTGATTGCTGAATAATAAAAATCGAATGATCCAAAAAAATCGTAAAATGACAAATAATTTTGAATATCTAAATGCAGTTTTTTTTTTAAAAATAAAAGAAAACAAAGATTTCAAAAGCTGAGGATTATTTATAATTATCAGAGATGAATCTGTTATAACACCAGCATTTCCATATGATGTTTGTGACCCTGGATCATTGGGATCAATCAAAGTTACCGAATGCCCTCTTTCAATTAATTCAATTCCTGTACATATACCCACAATACCAGAACCAATAACTAAAATATCTTTCATATACCTATTAAATCTTGTTTTGTTAAAATATGTTGGATTTGATAATAATTAATTATCAAATAATCACTTTCTTCTAGTGAATATTCTTGTTTTAATGCCAAAATAGCTTTTTCAAGCGAAAAATAGTTTAAACCTTCAATTATGATAGCTTGCGTAATAATTTGATCGTTTAAACCTTGATTAGATCTAAATGATTTTTCTTGTGTCTCCATTTGTCCATAAGCCTTCTCTCCTAAAAGAACATGCATACCTGTAATGCCTTCTAGTTTAATTGTCTGGGGAACGGATAATTTCAACTTTTCTACATGATTTTCAGGTTCTATATCTTTGTTTAAAAATCTGACAGTGCCAATCCATCCTCCAAAGCCAACTGATTTACTTGTTATAACACTGCAGATCGTCCTAGAAGGAGAAATATAATTAGATAAAATATTTTTAGTCCATTTAGAAGGATTGTTTAATCTTTCTAAATATTTTCTTGAAACAAAAACGTCTTTTCTTTCTGCCTCATACATCATAAAATATTTATGGTTTATATTAGTTTCAGGAATCCCTATTGCTCTACAACTTCTTAAAAAACCAGGAAGAGCAATTCTTTCTGGCATATGTTCTTTACTATGCCATGAATTATATTCAGCTTCTTTAGATACTACTATTCCACCCCAATTAACTAAAACAGCACTACCAAGCAAACTCATAAAAAATCCAATATCCAGTAAAGTTAATATTTAAAATATGATTATAATCATAAGGATTAAAATTTATATGAAAAATAAAAAATTAACTCTTATTCTCTTTTTTCTTGTTTTGTAATAATTTGGTCTTTTTGGCATTTCTTTTAAGGCCAGACTTACCCTTTGTAGTAGCCATCTTTTTAGAGTTATATTTTGTATTTTCAAATTGATTATAATCACGTTTTTTATTTTGAGAAGAACTGCTAACTTCTTCATTATAACCAATAAGATTGTCTGGATTAAGAAGATTACTTTGAACTACCTCTAACTTTAAATCTATTAGTTTTTCTATTCTAAATAATTTTAATCTTTCACTTGGTTCACAAAAAGACACCGCTATACCAGAAGCTCCTGCTCTTGCAGTTCTTCCAATTCTATGGACGTAATCTTCTGGAGTTGAAGGCATATCAAAGTTGATAATATGAGAAACAGCTTCAACATCAATTCCTCTAGCGGCTATATCTGTTGCAATTAAAATTTTAATAGTTCCGTCTTTAAAACCATTCAAAGCTTTCTGTCTAGCTGCTTGAGATTTATTGCTATGGATAGCTTCAGAATCTATACCAACAGCAGTTAATTTTTGAGATATACGATTTGCTTTATGTTTCGTTTTAGTAAAAACAATAACTGATTTAAATACTTTATCTTTTAATAATGTAATCAATTGAAGAACTTTATCTTTAGGCTCTACTACAATCACAGATTGGGCAATTCTCTCAACAGGTGTCAATGTAGATTTAACTTTAACCTGCTTAGGTGATGTTAAAATAGTATTCGCTAATTTAATAACTGAATCAGGCATAGTTGCAGAAAAAAATAAGGTTTGTCTTTTTTTAGGAAGTATTTTAACAATTTTAACTACATCGCGAATAAAACCCATATCTAACATTCTGTCAGCTTCATCTAAAACAAAAAACTCAATCTTATCTAATGAACAAAATCCTTGATTTATAAGGTCTAACAATCTTCCAGGAGTGGCTACAATTATATCCATTCCTCTTTCTAATGATTTAACTTGAGGACCTTGTTTTACACCACCAAAAATAACAGTATGTTTAATAGCTATATATTGACCGTATTTTCTTATTGATTCATTGATCTGTATAGCCAGTTCTCTAGTAGGAGCTAGAATAAGAGCCCTTGGATCACGAGCTTTCTCAGTTGACTGAGACGAATTTAACTTTTGCAATATTGGCAAAGTAAACGCAGCAGTTTTACCAGTTCCCGTCTGAGCCATTCCTAAAACATCTAAACCTTTTAAAACTAATGGAATTGTCTCATGTTGAATAGGTGTTGGAGAAGTATAACCTTCTTCATTTAAAGCTTTTAAAAAAGGAGCTTTGATATTTAAATCTTCAAAACGTAGATTAGTCACAATGGTATCTTTCTATGGGAAAGTTTAATTAATAAAAACTTTATTAGTCTTATATCTTTATATTGAAACTAAGCAATATATCAATTTTAAGTGTAAAAAAACGTAATGGCTTTAGTTATACGTGTAATGAATAATTGAATTATTATATTTTATTATTTTTTTATATTATTCAATTGAAGTCTGAAGAATACAACATTTATAACTAGACCTGGCAAAAGCTATTGTAACGGCTGCCATTCATAGAAGTATTGCTTGTGTTTCTTCGTAAATAGCCGTTAATTATTCTCAAGCCAAATATTCTGGAACTGGATGAATAATCGGAATAGGAGAAGGTTTTAATCTAAGAATAAAATCAGGTATTTGCATGGATCTTTCTAATAAAAAATATTATTGAGCTATAAGCATTTCTGAACCTGAAATAGTAGTTCTTCGTACATCACGAATTTCATTTTGATCATCATAATAAAGACCTCTATGCATAGATTGTCTGTTATCCCAAATAACAAGATCATTTTCATCCCACTGATGAGTGTATAAGAACATATCTTTTGTGCAGTGTTCCATTAAATCATTTACAAATAAAATAGTGTCAGGCTTTTCCATACCTTCAATTTCACCAATATGTGATGCTAAAAAAATAGATTTTCTTTTTGTTAAATTATTCATTCTAACCAAAGGCTGTTTAACTGGTTCAAAGTTTTTAATTTCTTCTTTCGACATCATTTTATGCATATCTATGCCAAGTCTATGTCTAGAGTAAATCAATGAATGGTAACACACCATTGTTTCAATTTGTTTCTTTTTGCTTTCAAGAAGTTTGTCATAAGCCGATCGCATATCTGAAAATTGGGTTTCTCCTCCAACTTTAGCAACTTTTCTACCTGATAGTAATGAATATTTAGCAGGCACTTTTTTAAAGGAAGCATCTGTATGCCATAATCTATTACCCAGGGCAAAATAACGCTTGTTATCTGTTTTTTTAAAAGGTTTATTATTTACATCGAGGTTTGAAACATCTCCAAATGAATCTGATAAACGTCGTTCATTTGACTTTCTAATAGTTGTATTTTTACCTGCTCCTTCAATTTCACCAAAATATTTAGAAAATTTAAGCTGTTGTTCATCATTAATTTTTTGGTTCTTAAATACCAAAACACATAGATTATTTAACTCATTATCAATTTTTTTGATAATATTTTTATCAAGATCTTTTGTAAGATCAATATTAGATACAATACCGCCAAAACCTATTTTTTTATTAAGAATCTCAATTCTCATAATTTTTATCCCCACAAAAATTATAATCATTTCTAATCATTGATTTAAAATAATCAAAAATCAAACATTATTTTTAATGACAAGCTTTGTCGTAATTTTTTAATCTCCAATAACTATAAGGTAGAGGAGTTAAAAACCCTGCTATTAATATTAATGGTATGACTATTAAATTTAATTTGGCGCCACCAATATATAAGTAATCAACAATATTCATTGCAACTTCCATTGAAATCATGGAAATCAAAGATATCCCTAAAGCAGTTTTTAATGCTGAGTTTAAACTGAGATCTTTTAATAAAATGATAGTTTCAAGAATTATCGAAGTAATTAAACCATTTAAAATCGCAAGTATCATTATATATAAAACAGGAAAATCAATATTAAAATATTGAAAAATTCCTATAGTACCAAAGTCCCCAATTGAGCAACCAACCAAACACCAAAGAGTATTTACACTTGATTTTTTCCAAGTGTGTAGACAATTCTATAAAATTTCAAAAAACCAATTAATCATTACCAATTTTACTTTTTTTTTATGATTGATTGTCTATGGTTAAATTTAGCATTCAAAATAATGTTTTAGAAAGTTTTAAGGATTACAAATTTAATGAAATAAAAATAATTATTTATGTGCTAAAAGATTTTAAAATATTTTGTTAAGCCTAACTTATAAATTATATTAAACAGATCAAATCCATTATTGTAATAGTTTAAGTTTTATGAAACATTCTTGAAATGTTACAAAATCTAGATTTATATTCAATATTAATAATGTTATTTGCATTGTCAGTTGGTGGTTTTTTAAAAGGAGTTATTAGTTTTGGTCTTCCTCTTATAGCACTTCCAATCTTATCATTAATATTAAATCCTAAACAGGCTATTTTATTATTATTTTTTTCTGTGATAGCAGTAAATATTAGAGAAATAAAAATTAAAAACATAAAAAATTACAGTAAAACTATTCCATTATCAATAGGTCTGTTTTTTGGTATTTTAATAGGCAGTATAATTTTTCATAAAATTGAAAATGAATTCATTAGTCAAATTATTGGTATGACAATAATATTATCGGCATTGATAAACTATACTGGTTTCAAAATCAGTTCTAATTTACTATTAAATAAATTTTTCTCTTTTTTTTATGGATTATGTTCTGGTTTTATTGGAGGAATAACAACTCTTGTAGGGCCATTAATTGCTATATATTTAGTTAGTTTAAATTTAAAGAAAGAAGAGTTCAGTGAATTAATTTCATTAACTATTTTTTCATGTCTTATCCCAATATTTGGAATGTTTTTTATTTATCAACCTATTACTTTTAATGATTTTATAATAAGTGCTCTTTTTGCAATCCCTGCTATTACAATGCAATTTTTGGGTTTTAAAATTAGAAAAATTATACCTCAGGAAATATTCAAAAAAATAATCTTATTTATGTTAATTATAATTGGATTTTTAGTTGTTTATAAAAATTGGTAACTCTTTAAGAAAAAAGTTAATAAGGCCTAGTTCCCTTTATTGTAACTCTTCTTCCTTTTCTTTCCATTGGATGATAATCCCATATTGCTTTATGTAGTGTGCATCTATTATCCCAAAAAGCCATGTCATTTTTATTCCATCTATAACGAATTTGAAAATCAATATTTTCACAATAATTAAATAGGTAGTCTAAAATTAATTTACTTTCTTGTTGATTAAGACCATCAATTCTAGTTGTAAAGAAACGATTTACATATATTGCTTTCTTTTTTGTTTCAGGATGCGTTCTAATAATAGGGTGAAGCGCAGATGGATATTGTAAATTTTTATCAACTTTATCTCCATCAGTATATCTTCCTTTGTAAAAATGCTCGGATTCATGAAAAGCATTTAAACCCTCTAGAAAAATTTGCATTGGTTTACTCAATGCTTCATAAGCCATATACATATTGGCAAACATCGTATCCCCTCCATATTCAGGAAGAATATGAAGTTGAAGCATTGTTCCTAAAGGTGGTTCTAAATCACACGATACATCAGAATGAAAATCTTCAGCTCCATTAGAAAATTTACTATTTTTGTCAGTGTGTATTTCAAAAATCTCAGGATAACCTTTCATTTTTGGAGCAGCAGGATGAACATGCAATGGACCAAAATCTTTACCTAGCGCAACATGGTTTTCTGGAGAAATTTCTGATTGTTCTTGAAAAAATAAAACCTGAAATTTATTAAACATATTTTTAATACAAATAAGATCGTTACTTGATATTGGGTTTGATAAATTTATACCAGTAACTACAGCTCCTAAATTTGGAGAATATGGTTTAACAATTATTTTATTATCTAGACTTTTAATTTCATTCACAAACACACCCCTGTAATAAATTTAGATTTAGGCAACAGCATAATTTTTATCCTAATTCATAAAACATCTTCAATAACACTAACATTATTTATTTATTTTATTATATATCCATAACCAATGGACTTTATTCTTTTAACGGTAGATTTTAAAAGTCAGTTTCTTTTAATCAAAATTTACAAGCCAATTCCATAATAAAACTAATAAATTTAAATATATCTCCTATTTAATATAATAAAATTACCATTGATTTATAAACTCCTCAGAATATTGAAATTTTTTTATTGGTGTCCCCTCACCTCTTGGAATTTCTGCTGTAGGATTGTTTTTAAAATTATCTATACCTCTAGCTAATTGTGTTTCAAAATGAGGCCATATTGATAAATCAGCTTTCACATTCACAGGTGCAAATCTCATAGTAACCCCGCACCTACGTCTATTTGAAGAATTAGCTTCCGATCCATGAAGCAATCCATCATCATGCAGTGATATTTCACCAGCCTTTAAATTTAAAGATACAATATTCTCTTCTTTAATCTGATCCTTTGATACCTCTTGATCCAAAACAAGGTTAATAGCTTTATTAGTTATATGAGTAAACATACCTTGGTTATGACTTTTTTTTACAATTTTCATTGCTGCATTTTCTTCATCTGTATCGTATAAAGCTAACCAAACTGTAACTGATTTTGCTGGTGATAAAGGCCAATACTGTGAGTCTTGATGCCATGGAACAACTGATCCATCATTTGGTTCTTTAAGAAAAAATTGTCCTCCCCATTGAAAAAAATTAGGTCCTAATAAATCTTCTACATAGTCAAGTATAGCTGGTGTTCTACATAGGTTATAAAAGTTTAAACTTGCTTTGTGCCACATATTAGTTTGATTAATATCTATATCACTGCTCACACGAGAACTAAGAGAAGTAAAAAATTCGTTTAA